>JAZNQY010000028.1:0-7911 GCA_045590375.1 Oscillospiraceae bacterium
GAAGGCTGTTTCCTTGTCGTCTGACGGGGGAGAGTATATTTCCTGCGAAAATGCAGATTCAAAAGATATGAAAAGCAAGGATAATTTAAGCGCAAACAGCATTTTCCCTGCGATTGCAATGAGAGGGCTTGTTGTTTTCCCTAAAATAGTTATGCATTTCGATGTCGCAAGAGAGAAGTCTATTCAGGCTTTAAAGGCTGCTATGGCTACTGACCGCAGGATTTTCCTTGTAGCACAGAAAGATGTTGTCACAGACATTCCTACAGGAAATGACCTTTACAAAGTCGGTGTTGTTGCTGAAGTAAGACAGCTTCTCAAAACTCCAGATGGAGTGACACGTGTTCTTGTTGAGGGCATTTACAGAGCACGCCTTGTTGATATTCTTGATACAGACCCTTATATGATAACTCATATCAGAAGAATTCCTGCTCTTTCTTGTCCTGATGAGGATGAGGCTGAACTTACAGCACTTGTCCGTTCTGTAAAGGATATTTTCGAACAATATGCTTATAATATGCCAAGAATGCCCAAGGAACTCATTTCTTCCATTCTTGATGAAGATAATCCTTTAAAACTTTACGAAAATATAATATTCAATGTGTCGCTTCCTATTGATGATAAGCAGCAACTTCTTGAGGCCAAGAATCTTATTCAGGGGCTCAGCCTTATTGCGCTTATTCTTTCCAAGGAGTCTGAAGTTCTTGATATCGAACATCAGATTCAGGAACAACTTCACGACCAGCTTGATAAAAACCAGCGTGATTACTATCTTCGTGAACAGATGAAGATTATTTCAAATCAGCTTGGTGATGATGACGATTCACAGTCTGAGGCTTTTGAATATCTTGAAAGAATAGAAGAATTGGGGCTTTCTCCCGAAGTTTCTGAAAAACTCAGCAAAGAAGCAGGAAGACTTATGAAAATGCCTTCTTCTTCGCAGGAAGCGTTTGTTACAAGAAACTATCTTGATACAGTTTTGGACCTTCCATGGAACAAATCCACAAAAGAAAAGGCTGATATTAAAAAAGCAAGAGCAATTCTTGATAAAGACCATTATGGTCTCAAAAAGGTCAAAGAGAGAATACTCGAAACCATAGCAGTGAGACAGCTTAATCCCGAACTCAAGGGACAGATTATATGTCTTGTAGGTCCTCCGGGAATAGGCAAAACCTCGATCGGCCGTTCTGTCGCCAAAGCACTCGGAAGAAATTATGTAAGAATTTCTCTCGGTGGTGTCAAGGATGAATCTGATATAAGAGGACACAGAAAAACCTATGTCGGCGCCATGCCCGGAAGAATTATTGCTGCGATGAAAAATGCAAAGAGCAATAATCCTCTCATCCTTCTTGACGAAATCGATAAGATGAGCAATGATTTCAGGGGCGACCCTTCATCTGCTATGCTTGAAGTTCTCGACAGTGAACAGAACTGCGAATTCAGAGACCATTATATCGAAGTTCCTTTTGATCTCGGTAATGTTATGTTCATAACAACAGCGAATACAACTTCAACAATAGCACCTCCTCTGCTTGACAGAATGGAAGTTATTGAGCTTACAAGCTATACTGCCGACGAAAAATTCCATATCGCAAAGGAACATCTTGTTTCTAAACAGAGGAAAAAGAACGGAATAAAGTCTACTCAGATAAAATTCTCTGATGACGCACTTAAACTTCTTATTGATGGCTATACAAAAGAAGCAGGCGTGCGTTCGCTCGAAAGAGAAATAGCGTCTCTTTGCCGAAAGGGCGCAAAGGAAATAGTTGAAGAAAATAAAAAGAGTGTTACTTTCACAGTAGAAAATATAGAAAAATACCTTGGCCCCAGAAAATTCCTTGATGACGATAAGTCTGAAAAGAACGAAATCGGTGTTGTCAATGGTCTTGCATGGACATCTGTCGGTGGAACTTTAATGCCTCTCGAAGTTATAACTCTTGATGGCAAGGGCACTGTTGAAGTAACGGGTTCTCTCGGCGATGTTATGAAAGAAAGCGCAAAAATTGCCGTGAGTTATGTAAGGTCTGTTGCCGATAAATATGGCATAAATAAGGATTTCTATAAGAAACTCGACCTTCATATCCATGCTCCTGAAGGTGCCGTTCCGAAGGACGGTCCGTCAGCAGGTGTTACTATGGTGACAGCGATAGTTTCAGCACTTTCAGGCATACCTGTCAAGAACGATGTTGCTATGACAGGTGAAATTACTCTTCACGGAAAGGTTCTTCCTATAGGAGGACTTCGTGAAAAAACAATGGCAGCCTATAAAGCAGGTGTCAAAACAGTGATAATTCCTGCTAAGAATAAGCCTGACCTTGAAGAAGTAGAAGAAGTTGTAAAGAATTCTGTAAAGTTTATTTTTGCAGAAACTCTTTCAGATGTTCTTGATAACTCGCTTGCAAAGAAACCTGTAAAGAAGATAACAACTTCAAAGAGAACAAAAAACGGGTGAATATATGAATTTCAATAAAGCCGAATTTTTCAAATCTTACGGTGAATTTAAACAGTTGCCACAGTCAGACAGAATAGAAATCGCTTTTGCAGGGCGTTCAAATGTAGGAAAATCTTCACTTATAAATAAGATTTTCAACAGAAAAAGCCTTGCGAGAGTGTCGTCTGTTCCAGGGAAAACAGCAACTATCAATTTTTATTCACTTGAAAATATCTATATAGTTGACCTTCCGGGTTATGGCTATGCAAAGGTAGCAAAATCAGAAAAACAACGCTGGGCAGGTCTTATCGACGGCTACTTCAATGCCGAAAGAAAACTCGAACTTACATTTCTTCTTATCGATATGCGTCATCCTCCGTCGAAAGACGACCTTATGATGCTCGATTTTCTCATCGAAACCGAACAGCCTTTTGTTATCGTTCTTACAAAGTCGGACAAACTTTCAAAAAAACAACAGGCTGAAAGAATGGAAGGTTTTATGAAAGAAATTCCTTATGCCGATGAGATAACATTCATCCCTTTTTCTTCGCAGACAGGCGAGGGAGTAGAGGATGTCAGGGGAATTATAGAAGAAATATCATCAGATGATTAGGAGATACTTTAAAATGCTTACAGAAAATCTTGGTATTAACGAAGAGGGACATCTTACCATAGGAGGAATTGATACAATTTCTCTCGCAAAAGAATACGGAACACCTCTTTATGTTATGGATGAAGATGTTATCCGTGACAACTGCAGAAAATTCAAAGAATCAATCGACAAATACTATGATGGCGAAGGACTTGTATGTTATGCAAGTAAAGTTTTCTGTTGCCGTGCTATGTGTAAAATAGCAATCGAAGAAAAAATAGGCCTCGATGTCGCTTCAGAAGGTGAACTTTATACTGCTATCAGCGTAGGGTTTCCCACAGATAAAATCTGCCTTCATGGTAACAATAAATCCGATGATGAACTTACATTTGCTCTTTCTCATGGTGTAGGACATATCGTTGTAGATAACCTTTATGAACTTGAAAGACTCAATAAGATAGCCGAAAAACTTCATAAAAAAGCAAATATTATGTTCAGGGTAAAGCCTGGTATTGATGCTCATACCCACAGCTTTATCCAGACAGGTCAGATTGATAGCAAGTTCGGACTTGCTCTTGAAACAGGAGAAGCTTTTGAGGCTGTCAAGACTGCAATTTCTCTCAAAAATGTGAATTTAAGAGGTCTTCATTGTCATATCGGTTCACAGATTTTTGAAATCGAACCCTTTGAACTTGCAGCAAAGGTTATGCTCAATTTTATTGCAAAAATCAAGAATGAACTCGATTATGAAATTTCAGAACTCGACCTCGGTGGTGGATTTGGTATCAAATATGTTGAAAATGATAATCCTCCCGATTATGAGGAGTATATGAAGAGAGTTTCTGCTGTTGTAAACAGCGAGTGCGAATATCTTGGAATAAAAAGACCTTTCATTATGATAGAACCAGGGCGTTCGATAGCAGGCCCTGCAGGTATAACACTTTATACAGCAGGTGCTGTAAAGGAAATTCCCGATGTAAGAACTTATGTTTCTGTAAATGGTGGAATGGTTGATAACCCAAGATATATTCTTTATCAGGCAGAATATGAAGCGCTCGTTGCCGATAAAGCCAACGAAGAAAAGACAGAAGTTATCACTCTTGCAGGAAGATGTTGCGAAAGCGGAGACCTTATAGGAGAAAATATGCCTATTCAGAAGGTTGAATCAGGCGATATTATTGCAGTTCTTGCAACAGGTGCTTATAATTATTCAATGTCTTCAAATTATAACAGACTTCCGAAACCTGCAGTTGTTATGGTAAAGGGTGGAAAGACAAAAGTTGCAGTTAAGCGTGAAACTCTTGAAGATATTATCAGAAATGATGTTGTTTAGGTATTTACTTTTTGTGTTTAATATGTTAAAATGGTAATAACATCCGATTTGCCAAAGGAGGATTCTTTATGAATTCAAAAATTAAAGATAAGAATACAGATGACCTTCTCAACGCCATTTTATGCCTTGAAAACCTTGATGAATGCTATAAATTCTTTGAAGATTTATGCACAATTCAGGAACTTCGTGCTATGGCACAGAGACTTCAGGTTGCAAAAATGCTTTCTGAAAAGCATGTATACAGCAAAATCGTTACAGAAACAGGTGCTTCAACAGCAACAATCAGCCGTGTAAAGCGTTCTCTTGATTATGGTTGCGATGGTTATAGCATAGTTTTTGACAGAATGAAAGCTAAGGAAAATAATAATGAATAGTTATTCTCGTTTCGCCCAGTATTATGATCTTCTGACTGTGAATATAGATTATAAGGCGAGGGCAAAATATTTTGATAAAATTGTTGATAAATTCGGCGGAAAGAAAGGCGTTCTTCTCGATTTGGGATGTGGGACAGGCTCTCTGACCGAATGTTTCTGTAAACTCGGTTATGATTGCTTAGGCATTGATATTTCTCAGGAAATGCTTACTGTCGCACTCGACAAGAAGATTGATAACGACCTTCCCATACAGTATCTTCATCAGGATATGAGAAAACTCAAACTTTTCGGGGGCCTTGATGTTACTGTATGTGCGCTCGACGCACTCAATCATCTTTCATCACTCGATGATATTTTGAAAACATTCAAGAGTGTTTCGAAGTTTACAAATCCCGATGGACTTTTTATCTTCGATATGAATACCATCTATAAGCATAAGAACATCCTTTCCGACAATACTTTCGTCTATGATATGGATGAAGTCTATTGCGTATGGCAGAATACATACAAGACAAAGAAAAACGAAGTTTTGATAGAACTTGATTTCTTCGAAAAACGTGGGGATGTTTATTGTCGATATGAAGAAAGTTTTTCTGAATTCGCTTATAAAACCGAAGAAATAGACCGACTTCTTATTGAAAGTGGATTTAAAATCGAGGCTCATTATGATTATGATAGTTTTGATGAACCCGATAAAAAGAGCGAAAAAATAATATTTGTTGCAAGAAAGGTGAAATAGTTTCACAATGGGCAAAATAGTCAGAACAATATCAGCAGATGCTTCTGTTGTTGCAACTGCTTTTGATGCTAAAGATGTAGTAGCTGAAATTGAAAGAATTCATAAGCCGAGCGCCGTCGTTACAGCGGCACTCGGCAGACTTTCTATTGCAGCAAGTCTTATCGGAATGGGGCTTAAAAATAAGGATGATACAGTTACTGTAAGAATGAACGGTAACGGCCCTTGTGGAACGCTTATCGCTGTTGCGGACAGCTTTGGCAATGTAAAATCATATGTAGGAAACCCTATCGTCGAAATCCCTCTTAATAATCTCGGAAAACTCGATGTAAAAGGCGCAGTAGGCACAGAAGGAACACTTACAGTTATAAAAGACCTTGGTCTTCGTGAGCCATATACAGGGCAGATTCCTATTATGTCGGGTGAAATTGCAGAAGATATAGCTGCTTATTTTGCAATAAGTGAACAGATTCCTACAGTTTGTGGGCTTGGTGTTCTCGTAAATCCTGATCTAACTGTTGCAGCAGCAGGTGGATATCTTATCCAGCTTCTTCCTTTTGCTGATGAAAAAGTAATAGATATTATCGAAAATAATATAAAATCATTACCTTCTGTAACAGAAATGCTTTCTTCAGGCGTTACTGTCGAAGAAATGGCTTTAAAAGTTCTTGATGGGCTTACTCCTAATGTTCTTGACGATTTCTCTGCTGAATATAAATGTGATTGTAGCAAAGAAAGAGTTGAAAGAGCGCTTATCAGTATCGGTAGGAGTGATCTTAAAGAAATGGCTGCCGAAAATGATAACACAGAAGTATGTTGTCATTTTTGTGATAAAAAATACAGTTTTTCTTCCGAAGAATTGATTGCTTTGTCAAATAGATAAAATTTTTCTTAAAACCTATTGACAATACATGAAATATGGGGTATAATAATTTTCGTCGTTTAACGATAGTTTTGCGATATGGCCTGGTAGTTCAGCTGGTTAGAACGCCGCCCTGTCACGGCGGAGGTCGTGGGTTCGAGTCCCATCCAGGTCGCCATTATGCCTCTGTAGCTCAGTCGGTAGAGCAGGGGACTGAAAATCCCCGTGTCATTGGTTCGATTCCGATCGGAGGCACCAACATTTGCGGATTTAGCTCATCTGGTAGAGCGCCACCTTGCCAACGAGGAGGTAGCGAGTTCGAGCCTCTTAATCCGCTCCACAAGGGCGCTATAGCCAAGCGGTAAGGCGTGGGTCTGCAACACCCTGATCCCCGGTTCAAATCCGGGTGGCGCCTCCAAAAATCCCGATTTTAAAATCGGGATTTATTTTTTTGTCCTTTTTCAAAAAAGTCTTTACTTTATTGTAATAATATAGTATAATGTATGTGATTATTTTTATAGGAAAGAGGTATTTTCAGATGTACGAAAACATTATGGATACAATCGGCTTTGTTGCAGAATGCGACAAAGAAGTCGGCGAAGCAATGAAATCAGAACTTGCTCGTCAGAAGAGAAACCTTGAACTTATTGCAAGTGAAAACCTTGTTTCTCCTGCAGTTATGGCTGCTATGGGAAGTGTTCTCACAAATAAGTATGCAGAAGGTTACCCCAACAAGAGATATTACGGTGGATGTGAATGCGTTGACGTTGTTGAAAGCATCGCTATCGACAGAGCTTGTAAGCTCTTCGGTGCAAAATTCGCAAACGTTCAGCCTCATTCAGGCGCACAGGCAAATACAGCAGTTTATTTTGCTCTTCTTCAGCCCGGTGATACAGTTCTTGGTATGAGTCTTGCTGACGGCGGACATCTCACACATGGTTCACCCGTAAACCTTTCAGGTAAGTATTATAATTTCGTTTCTTATGGTCTTGATGATGAAACAGAAATGATCAACTACGATACAGTTCAGAAACTTGCTGACGAACATAAGCCAAAGCTCATTGTAGCAGGTGCATCTGCATATCCCAGAGCTATTGATTTTGAAAGACTTTCACAGATTGCAAAATCAGTAGGCGCTTATCTTATGGTAGATATGGCTCATATCGCAGGTCTTGTTGCAGCAGGTCAGCATCAGTCACCTGTACCTTATGCTGATATTGTTACAACAACAACTCACAAGACACTTCGTGGACCAAGAGGTGGTCTTATCCTTACAAACAGTGAAGAACTCGCAAAGAAGATTAACTCTGCAATCTTCCCCGGAACACAGGGTGGACCTCTTATGCATACAATCGCTGGTAAGGCAGTATGCTTTGGCGAAGCACTCAAGCCCGAATTCAAGGATTACGGCAAGAGAGTAGTTGAAAACGCAAAGGCACTTGCAAATGGTCTTCTCAAGAGAGGCTTCAACCTTGTTTCAGGTGGAACAGATAACCATCTTATGCTTGTTGACCTTCGTCCTTTCAATATCACAGGTAAAGAACTCGAACATCGTCTTGATGAAGTATACATCACAGTTAACAAGA
>JAZNQY010000029.1:0-11128 GCA_045590375.1 Oscillospiraceae bacterium
AACACGACCATACTGGCCCTGAGCCTTTTCAAATGCTGTGTTAGCATCGTCACCAGCCTTGATGAAGTCCATCATCTTGCCGAAGTTTACAAACTTGTAGCCGATGATTTCGTTTTCTTCATTAAGAGCAAGACCTGTTACGTAACCGTCTGTCATTTCGAGGTAACGAGGACCCTTAGCGAGTGTACCGTACATTGTACCAACCTGTGAACGAAGGCCCTTACCAAGGTCTTCAAGGCCAGCACCTACGGGGAGACCGTCTTCTGAGAATGCACTCTGTGAACGACCGTAAACTATCTGGAGGAAGAGTTCTCTCATAGCTGTGTTGATAGCGTCACAAACGAGGTCTGTGTTGAGAGCTTCGAGAACTGTTCTGCCGGGGAGAATTTCAGAAGCCATAGCTGCTGAGTGTGTCATACCTGAGCAACCGATTGTTTCAACGAGAGCTTCCTGAATGATACCTTCTTTAATGTTAAGTGAGAGTTTGCATGTTCCCTGCTGGGGTGCACACCAACCAATACCGTGTGTAAATCCGGAAATATCCTTGATTTCTTTAGCTTTTACCCATTTTGCTTCTTCGGGTATGGGCGCTGCTCCGTGTGCAACTCCCTGTGCGATAGGGCACATCTGTTCAACTTCATGTGAATAAGTCATATAAGTACTCCTTTCGGTTTTTCTATGTCGGGGTGTTTTTATCCCCACTACATACTCTAACATTATAACTTATTTTTTATCCTTTTGCAAGATATTTTTCGATTAAAGTTAAAATTTTAACTATGTTCACAATTTAGGTAATATATTGTAAAAATATCTGTCCTCCATAAGATATAGCTTGTTGAAATATACAATATTTAATGTTTTATTTGACACTTTTCTTTTATAGTGGTATAATTTTTTGTATGGCGTTATGATTTCACGCCCGATTTTTCGGAAAGGAATGATTTTATGGCTCAGGATTTCAAAGAACTTGCCGAAAGACTCAGAGGTCTTCGTGATGCTTGTGGTTACACAGCTGAAGAAATGGCAGATATGCTTAAAATCGACATTGAAACCTATTCACAATACGAAGAGGACGGAAAGGATATTCCTATAAGCGTTCTTTATGAAGTTGCAAATAAATGTGGAGTTGACTTTGCTGAAATAGTCACAGGAGTCGGCGCCAAACTCGACACATACCAAGTCGTCAGAAGGGGGCACGGCAAAAGCATTGACCGTTTCGACGGTTATCGCTTTAAAGACCTTGCTTTCAGATACAGTCACAAGGTTATGCAGCCGTTGCTCGTTACACTCGATCCTACCGACGAAACTCCCGAACTTGTATCTCACTCGGGACAAGAATTCAATTTAGTATTAAAAGGAACGGTAGCCGTTATTTTTGAAAACAACGAAATCATACTCAACGAAGGCGACAGCATATATTTCAATCCTACATATCCTCACGGACAGAAATGCGTCGGCGATGAAAAGGCAAGATTTCTTACGGTTATCGCAGAATAGCAAGGAGAATAATAGAAAATGTTACTCGACAGATACCTTCCCCGTATTGAATTTGATTCATATGAGGATTTTAAGAAAAACTACACAGTAAACACACCTGACGATTTTAACTTTGCCTATGATATAGTTGACGAATGGGCAAAGGAGGACAAGGAAAAGAAAGCACTTGTATGGTGTGATGACAATGGTGGAGAAGTTACTCTCACATTTGAAGAGATAAGAAAGCTTTCAAACAAGGCAGCGAACTATTTCAAGTCAATCGGTCTTAAAAAAGGCTCAGTTGCTCTTCTTATTTTAAGACAGCGCTGGGAATACTGGGTTATCGTTACTGCTTTGATGAAGCTTGGTGTTATCTTTATTCCCGCAACATTACAGCTCACAAAGAAGGACATCGCATACAGAGCGAATGCTGCTGGTGTTGAAATGATAATCTGTATCGACGATGATTATGTTGTAGGACAGGTTGAGGCTGCACTTCCCGAAATGGACAAGATTAAAAAAATCGGTCTTGTTAACGGAAACAGAGACGGCTGGTTTAATTTCCACGATGAAATAAAGGATTTTTCTGATGAATTTACCCGTCCTGATGACGACCAGAAAACATACGGCAAGGATATTATGCAGATTTATTTCACATCGGGAACAACAGGTATGCCCAAAATGGTTTGCCACAACTACCTCCATCCTTTAGGACACATTGTTACAGCGAAATACTGGCATATGGTTCAGGACGGAAAGCTTCATATGACAAACTCTGACTCAGGCTGGGCAAAGTTTGGCTGGGGAAAGATTTACGGTCAGTGGATATGTGGTGCCGTTATATTCGCTTATGACGCAGAAAAATTCACTGCATCAAATATGCTTGCGATGATTGAAAAATACAAAATCACAACATTCTGTGTTCCACCTACAATCTATCGTTTTATGCTTCAGGAGGATGTTAAGAAATACGACCTCTCTTCTGTTGAACACTGGACAACAGCAGGAGAACCTCTTAGTGCTGAAGTTGTAAACAAATGGGAAGAACTCACAGGACACAAAATCGCATCGGGATTTGGTCAGACAGAAGGAACAGTTCTTGTCGCCGAATTCCCCTGGTTTGAAAAGCGTCCCGGTTCACTCGGAAAGCCCTCACCTATCTACAACATCCAGCTTCTCAACGCTGACGGAATGGAATGTGAAAGTGGTGAAGAAGGCGAAATCGTTATAAAGGATGTTGACACCAATCCCCCTGTTGGTCTTTTTGTAGGTTATTACAAGGACGAAGAACAGACAAAGAACGCTTTGGGTTCAGGAATCTACAACCTCAAGGACGTTGCATGGAGAGATAACGACGGCTACTTATGGTTTGTAGGCAGACACGACGACGTTATCAAGTGTTCGGGATACAGAATAGGACCTTTCGAAGTTGAAAGTGCTTTAAACGAACATCCTGCCGTTGTTGAAAGTGCTATAACAGCAGCGCCCGACCCGATAAGAGGTCAGGTTGTTAAGGCAACAGTAAAACTTGCCGAAGGATACACTCCCTCGCCCGAACTTATAAAGGAACTTCAGAACCATGTTAAGAAGCTTACAGCACCTTATAAATATCCGAGAATAGTTGAGTTCGTTGATGAACTCCCGAAAACTGTCGGAGGAAAAATCAAGCGTGCTTCGATAAGACACGAAGATTCTAACAAATAGAAAAATCCACCCTTTCGGGTGGATTTTTTATTTGTGTTTTTATTCGTATCTTAAAGCTTCTATGGGGTCAAGTTTTGCAGCTTTGTTTGCAGGATAGTATCCGAAGAAGATACCTATCGCCATTGAGAATGAAACCGCAATAAATATCGAAAGAAGGCTCGGAGGAACTATCTCTCCTACTGCGATACCTATGATATTTCCGACTAAAACCCCGAAGATAATTCCTATCAGACCACCTATAAGACAGATGATAACAGATTCAACGATGAACTGCATACGGATTGCACTGTTAGGTGCACCGAGCGCTTTTCTTACACCGATTTCACGGGTACGTTCTGTAACAGAAACGAGCATGATATTCATAACACCGATACCACCTACAAGAAGAGAGATACCTGCTATTATTGTTATGACAAGTTCAACTGTTCCCAAAACATCGTTGAGCATATCGATAGCCTGTTCTGCTGCAAGACCCGATACTTCAACGAATTCGTTATTTCTGAAATATGTTGTGTTGTAATATTTTATTACATCCTTGAGAATTGCCTGTTGGTCTTCGCCGTCTTCAGAATAAACAATGATATTTGTATATGAATCGTCAGCACCTAAAATCTTATTTACAGTTGTATGAGGAATGACTGTCTGTGTCTGGATATCTTCTCCTACGGCGCTTACCATTCCCGACATCATAGCGCTTACCTTATATTCAAAGATGCCTATTATAACGAAAGAGTGTGTATCACCGTTTGACATCTTGACATCTATCGTCTTTCCTAAAGCGTCGCCATCGGGATAAAGATAATCTGCAAGTTTATCTGTTATAAGAATAACATTTCTTGCATTATCGATATCATCAGGTCTGAAATCACGGCCTTCCATAAGGGTAAGTGTTCTCGGCTGTGAGTCAACAGCGTCGATACTCATTCCGTTTACAGAAACGGAATATTCATTCTTGCCGTTCTTTACCGTTCCGTAATCAAGAAAATTCTGGATAAGAACATATTTTACTCTTCCTGAGAAATAATCTTTGAGTTCTTCTACATTTTCAGTTGTGAAGAGAGTTTCTTCTGAAGGAATGAAATAAGCAGAATCGTCAGCATCTTCTTTCCACTGAAAATAGAGTGTGAGGGCGTTTGTTGTACCCATATCGGCGATTGTGTTGTTTACACTCTGCATAAGAATGTCGCCGAGAGTTGTTATCATAATAACCGAGCTGATACCTATGATGATACCGAGCATTGTAAGGAATGCACGCATTTTATTTGCCTTGAGGCTCTGTAATGCAAGGAGTATATTTTCGCCTAAATTCATTCTGCATCAGCCCCCTTTGTCATAATTTCTTCGCTTACTATAAGTCCGTCCTTCATGGTGAGGATACGGTCTGTTTCGGCTGCAAGTTCGGGGTTATGGGTTATGAGAACGATTGTTTTTCCCTGTTCTTTATGGAGCTTATGGAAAAGGTCCATAACGAGTCGTCCTGTTGAACTGTCGAGTGCACCTGTAGGTTCGACGGCAAGGATAATAGAAGGATTATTCGCCATAGCTCTTGCTATTGCAACACGCTGTTTCTGACCACCTGAAAGTTCATTCGGCATATGTGTCATACGGTCTGACATTTCAACGAGGTCTAAAAGTTCTTTCGCCCTTCTTGTACGTTCTGCCTTTGAAACCCCTGAATAGAGCATGGGGAGTTCAACATTCTTGAGCGCTGATGTTCTTGAGATAAGGTTGAATGTCTGGAAAACGAAACCTATCTTTTTATTTCTGATTTCGGAAAGTCTTTTATCATCGCATATTCCTATGGGAACGCCGTCAAGCATATATGAACCCTTTGTCGCTCTGTCGAGAGCACCTATGATGTTCATAAGCGTTGACTTTCCCGAACCCGATTGTCCTACTATCGAAACAAATTCGCCTTCTTTAACGGTTATATTTATTCCGTGAAGGATTTCGAGTTCGTTCGGAGTGCCTATATAAAAAGACTTTACGATGCCATGCATATCAATAATTGTCTTTTTCATACAGTTTATTCTCCGTCAGTATCTTTATTCTTGTTCTTCTTGAGTTTTACCTTCTGTCCGTCCTTGCATCTTTCTGTATCAAGGATGATGATGTCGCCTTCTTTAAGTTCTGTTGATGTGATTTCTGCTTCAACAAGTCCTTCAAGGCCTACTGTTACATAAACCTTCTTTGCTGTATATCCGCCCAGACCATCATCCTTTGCAACGAGAACGAAATCGCCTTCATCGTCTGTTCCTATGCCATCGTATCTTACTGTGAATACATCGGTTGATTCTTCAATGATGATATCAAGTTTTGATTTAAGACCGATAAGAAGTTTTGTATCGTTTGATGTTACATCTGCTTCAACTACGAATGAGCCATCTGCTGCTTCCTTTGTTGCTGCAGGTGCTACAACTGTTACAACGCCTTCGTATTCTTCGCCATCAAGAGCGTCGCATTTGATAATTGCCTTCTGTCCTACTGATATGTAAGGAATATCATACTGTTTTACAGTAGCCTTGATTTTGAGGTTATCTGTATCTTCGATGATGAAGAGAGCACCGTTTGCGATATTTCCTTCCTTAGCATAAACTGCTGTGATTGTTCCTGCTTTATCAGCCTTTACAACGCAGTCGTCAAGAACTTTTTTCTGGTCGTTGAGCTGTAATATTGCAGGTTCGTTTTCTGCCTGTTTAAGAGCGAGTTCATAAGCTCTTCTTGCGTCTTCAAGACCTGTTGAAATATCATTCTGTGCTGATTCATAAGCGAGCTTTGCTGTTTCAAGATTTGTTTCAGCGTTTTCAAAAGCATCTTTTATGCCCTTTTCGATTTCATCAAGATTTCTCTTGGCATTATCATAATTTGTCTGTGCTGTGTTAAGTGTATTTCTTGCTGTTCTTGTCTTTGTATCAGGAAGTGCGTCGATAAGTTTCTGATAAGTATCCTGATAGTATTTCTGGAGACGTTCGTTTGTAGGATCATTATAAAGATATTCTCTTGATTCTTCAACGAGCTGTTCATAACGAGCGATTTCGCCTCTTGAATAATCGGGTCCGTAAACCTGACCGATATAGTTTCCTTCAACATCATAAACAGGAACAAGACCTACATCTTCGAGTGTATCATTATAATCTGAAGCTGCAATTCTGAGTGCGCCGTAAGCGTTGTCAACAGTCGCCTTTGCTGAAGCATAGTTTGCGTTGCTTCTTAAATCTTCATAATGTTCCTTAGCCTTGTCGTATGCCTTCTGTGCATTGTCAAGATTATTCTTTGCGTTTGTGATAGAAACCTGTGTTGATGTTGCCTTATCCTGTCCGTTTGAAGCAGCGAGAAGGTCGTTATATCTTCTTTCTGCTGTCTGAAGTGCATTATATGTTGACATATTCGCACTCTGAAGATTTGATTCGGCAATAGCGATCTGTGTCTTTATTGTTGAATCGTCAATGATACAAAGTACATCCCCCTCTTTTACCTTGTCACCAACAGAAACCTTTACATCCATAATTTCATAAGTTGCAAGTGAGCGAACATAAGTTTCATCCTTACTTGCAACAACCCCTGTTGCGTTTACGTAATTCTGAACATTCCCCTTCTTGAGTTCTGCATTATTCACAAGCACTGTTGATTCGGTGTTTGCTGAAATAATTGCAACTCCTAAAATTCCCGCTACCAGAAGTACTACTACTGAGATAACGATTACGAGCACTATTTTGGCTTTTTTGCTCATTTTCATTTTCCTCCTAAAAATAGAATTGAAATATATTTAAGTATCGGCTTTCGCCGTAACTTACAAAGAATTTTATGCCTGTCTGTACTGGCTGTTATAGAGTTCTGAATAGAAACCTGCTTTACTTATAAGTTCATCGTGAGTTCCTATTTCGATAACTTTTCCCGATTTCATAACGAGTATCGCGTCAGCTTCTTTTATGGTTGAAAGACGGTGTGCTATAACAAAGCTTGTTCTTCCTTCCATAATCTTATTAAAGGCCTTCTGCACTCTTATTTCGGTCATTGTGTCTATCGAAGATGTTGCTTCATCGAGAATAAGCATCTTGGGTTTTATAAGCATTACTCTTGCTATACAGAGAAGCTGTTTCTGTCCCTGTGAGATATTTTCATCATCATCTGAGATAACTGTGTCATATCCATCGGGCAGACGCTTTATGAAGCTATGTGCATAAGCAGATTTCGCTGCCTCGATGATTTCTTCATCGGTAGGATTATCTGCACCATAAGCTATATTATCACGGATTGTTCCTTTGAAAAGCCATGTTTCCTGTAAAACCATTCCGTAATTCGAGCGAAGGCTATCTCTCTTTATTTCTGTTATATTATTTCCACTGACAGAAATCTTTCCCTTATCGACATCATAAAAACGCATGAGAAGATTTATAAGAGTTGTTTTCCCACACCCCGTCGGCCCTACTATCGCAACTCTCATTCCGGGATTTACCTTAAGGTTGAAATCCTCAATGAGTGGAACATTCTTATCGTAAGAGAAGAATACGTTTTCAACAGAAATGCTTCCATCGGGATTTTCGAGTGTCGGCATATTTTCGTCGGGCTCTTCTTCCTTTTCGTCTAAAAGGGCGAAAACTCTTTCGGCACCCGAAAGCGCAGCCTGAAGTTCTGTTATAACGCCACTTATTTCGTTAAAAGGCTTTGTATACTGATTTGCATATGCCAAAAATGTTGAAAGAAAACCTACTGAAAGTGCGCCACCCACTACTGCGAATGCACCTGAAACTCCTACTGCTGCATAGACTATTCCGTTTACAAATCTTGTGCAGGGGTTTGTGAGTGCTGAAAGGAACTGTGCTTTAACGCCACATTTATAAAGTCTTCCGTTTATTTCTTTAAACTTGTTTTCAGAACTTTCTTTATAAGAGAATGCCTGAATGGTTTTCTGTCCCGAAATCATTTCGTTTATATATCCACCGAGTTCTCCCCTTACTTCTGTCTGTTCGCTGAAGAACTTATATGAATATTTGCTTATTGTTGATGCAACTATAAGAGAAAGTGGAGTTATAATAACGCATACAAGTGCGATTTTAACATTTATTCCGAACATAAAAATCAGGGTTCCGACTATTGTTGCTATACCTGTGAAAAGTTGTGTGAAGCCCTGTATTATACCATCGGAAATACTGTCGATATCTGAAATTATAACAGACATTGTATCGCCCTTGGGTGTATGGTCAATATAACTGAGTGGAAGTTTAGAAAATTTAGAAAATGTTTCGTTTCTTATATCCCTTACTGTGCCGTGTGAGATTTTGTTCATAACAAACCCCAGTAACCAGTTTGCAAGGGCTGTTCCGATAACGACGAAGAAAAGGATAACGATATATTTCATCATAAGATTGAAATCAACATCGCCTTTTCCTATTATGCAGTCAACTGCTTTACCTGTTATTATGGGTGCTGTCAGGGTGAGTGCCACTGCAGCAGCTGCAAGAATAAATGCAAGTATCACAAGGGGTGCATAGGGTTTTACGTAAGACAAAAGTCTTTTTAAAGTTTTAAGTTTCATTACCCTTTCACCTCCTGAGATTTACAGATTTCGATGTAAACATCGGAAGTTTTAAGAAGTTCTTCGTGTTTTCCTATTGCAGAAATTCTACCGTCATCGAGAACGACTATTCTATCGGAATTCTTTATCGCATTCGCTCTCTGTGAAACGATAAAGACTGTCATATTATCAGTTTCTTCCTTTATCGCCTTACGGAGATTGAGGTCGGTAACGTAGTCGAGTGCTGATGAACTGTCATCTAAAATCAGAATTTCAGGTTCACAGACAAGTGCTCTTGCTATCGTGAGTCGCTGACGCTGACCACCCGATAAGTTTCTTCCACCCTCTGCGATGAAGGTATCAAGTCCTTCAGGCATACGCTCTATGATATCCTCTGCCTGAGCAATTCTTATTGCTTTTTTTATTGTTTCTTCAGAAGCGTTTTCGTTTCCGATGGTAAGATTTTCTCTTACTGTTCCCGAAAAAAGAGCCGATTTCTGAGGAACAATTCCGATTTTTCTGCGAAGGTCTGAAACGATGTAATCCTTTACATTTGCACCACTTACAAAAACTTCGCCCTTTGCTGTATCATAAAATCTCGGAATGAGATTTATAAGCGTTGATTTACCCGAACCTGTTGAGCCGATAATTCCTATCGTTTCGCCCTTGTTTACAGAAAAGGTTATGCCTTCAAGTTCGTATTCGCCATTATTGCCGTAGTCAAAACAAGCGTCTTTGAATTCAACGGCAGGTGCGTTTTCTGATATGGTTGCACCCTTTCCGTCTGAAATATCAGGAGTTTCATCGAAGATTTCGTTTACTCTTGATGCTGACGCACCTGCTTTTGTAAATATGACAACAAGGTTTGCCATAACTACAAGTGCCAATGAAATCTGTGTCATATAGTTTACAAGGGCTATGATTTCACCCTGTGAAACTACACCGTCATAAACCTTTCCACCACCGAAATAAAGAATTGCGATGATAGCAAGGTTAAGTATCACATAGCATACGGGGTTTAAAATCGCCGATATTCTTCCGACACGGATGTTTTCTTCCATAACGATATCGGTTGCTTTCTGAAAACGGATGTTTTCACGGTCCTGTCCCGAAAACGCCCTTATAACTCTTACGCCGTTGAGGTTTTCTCTCACTATTCCCGAAACGCCGTCGAGATTTTTCTGTATTCGCTTATAGTAAGGAACGGAACGGCTCATAACAAGGTAGAGCGAAAGTGCGACTAAAGGAATAATTACAACAAAGATAACGGCAAGTTCTGTATTTATGGAAAAAGCCATAACTGTTGCACCGATAATCAGGAAAGGAACTCTTACAACGAGTCTTATAAGCATTGCAACGGCAAGTTGCAGTTGATTTACATCGGATATTATTCTGTTTACGAGTGATGCAGAACCGAATTTGTCAAGCTGTGAATAAGAAAGCGAACCTATCTTTGAAAAAACATCGTTTCTAAGGTCTGTTCCTATTGCCTGAGATGTTCTTGATGCGAGATACTGACAGACGAGTGCACAGCAAAGCCCTACAATGCCGAGTAGTATCATCACGCCACCCATTTTAAGAATATAGCTTTTATCAGAATTTTCAATGCCGACATCTATAATCTTTGCCATAACAAGTGGAACAATAAGTTCAAAAACTGCTTCTATCAGTTTGAAAAAGGGTCCTATTATAACTTCTTTGATATAATTCTTCAAGTAACGAGCGAGTTTTAACATACCAACTCTCCCTTCATCTATACAGAACAATTATACACCTTTTGTAAATTTTTCACAATGGACAAAGATACAAAATTAAAGCCTTATAAAACACCTTTTATATAATATCTGACATTTTTATAACAAAGTCGTTACAGATTTTTTCGAAAAAGTATAATAGCAACCGAAAAAACCGAAAATTTCCATTGACATTCGTCAGAATGCATAATATAATTATTCTGTATACTTTATTTGTAAAGGAATGACGATTATGAAAAAACTCACAGCGTTCATTCTTGCAGTAACTGTTCTCGCTTTTACGGGTTGTCAGAAGGCTCCCACAGAAGACCCTTCTGAAACAACAGCACCCGTTGTCAGCGAAACAACTGTAAAGGAAGAACTTCCCCCTGAAGATTTACCACTTATTCAGAACGGAACATTTGATTTAAACGCAAACAAATGGGGAACATTTTTCTCAGGTGGATTTTCAAGTGCTCCCGCTGTTGAAGACGGCGAACTTCATTTAGGAATAACAAATACAGGTTCGGTTGAATATGGTGTTCAGCTTTATCAGGATATCATCCCTCTCATAAAAGGCGGTGTTTATCGTTGTTCGTTCGATATGCGTCCAACAGAACCCAGAAGATTTGAATTCAGACTTCAGAAAAACGGTAGCGACTATGTTGCATATACAGGTCAGTGGGTTGAAGTAGGAACA
>JAZNQY010000030.1:0-11446 GCA_045590375.1 Oscillospiraceae bacterium
AAGAATTTCTATGCGTTTAATCCTTCGTTTGACAAGTGAATTAAACACCCCTCTCCACGAAGGAGAGGGGATGTTTTTATCTTATGATATATTTTTTATCTCAGTTACTGCTCACTATGAGTTCAGAGCCTATACCTGAGATGCTGATTGTGTTTTCTCCGTTATAAGAGGATATTTCTTCGCTGACACTTCCGTCTTTCAGGCAATAAATCTTTGATTTTCTCCCCTTATTTACAAGAGTATATTTATTTATATTTGCTACATGAACGAGTGTTTTTGCACCCCACTGGTTCACATCAAGCTGTGTGCAGTTGCCGTCTATTATAATGTCATAATCGGTCTTGCCTGTAAATTCAATACTGCCCTCTGTATCCTTTATATACACCGATTCTGCATCGCCGTCATATTCAAGACATTTCATCTTTAAGTTTTCAATATAAAGTTCCTTTACAGACGCGTCAATTTCACAATGCTCTGTAAAATTCACAGGAAGCATAATAATTATATCAAGCGATTCTTTAACTTCAAAACTACTGATTTCCTTTTTATTCTGACAGTCTATATCAAGGCGTTTCTTTTTCTCGTCTATCTTGACTTTATACAGAGAGCTCAGATTTTCGAGCACTTCGGACTGAAGTTTTATATGAACTTTTTCATCGTCACAACCTTTAATACAGATTTTTCTTGCGTTTCCTATGCGTATATCAAAATGCTTTTCGCAATCAATATCATAAACCGTTTCGCTGTATGAAATCTCCTGCTGTGGCTCTGCTGTATTCATTCTCTCGAGTATGAGTTCATCTAAAGTAACCTTGAAGATTTCAGCAAGTATTATCATATTTTCAACATCAGGCAGACCTCTGTTTGTTTCCCATTTGGTAATAGCCTGTCTTGAAACGCCTATTTTCTCCGCAAGTTGTTCCTGGGATAAACCCTGATTTGCTCTAATTTGTTTTAGTCTTTCTCCGAAATTCATATTAACCTTCCTTTATTAAAGCGTATGCCGATATTTTCTTTATGGGTTTTGTGAGTAAAATGCTGATTATCAGATTTGCCGTTATCTGAACAAAAGCAAAAATCATAAGAAAAACAAACGATACCTCCATATTGTTTTTCATAGCACCTATTGTCTCAAAAATAAACTGATTTATCTGTGGAATATAAATCATTCCAAGAGCAGATGACAACAATACCGCTATAACTGATGACGGTAAAAAACTGCCTATCATCTGTATCATAAGTTGTCTGTTTGAATAACCGATTGCCTTATAAATTCCAAGTTCCTGCTTTCTCTTTACAAGAAGTGTCTTTATCACAATATAAAGCACAAAAAGTACAATGAGTATCGTGAGTATGAATATGACAACCACAATAACCGAGGTAATTTCCGAATACATTTCCTGCGTTGTTTCGGTCATCTTCTGATAATTCATTATGCTTATGATTTTATCGCTGTAAGTTTCTTCGATTTCTTTGAATATCTTCTCTGTATCGGTGGGATTATCAAGATACACATATAAAGCAGGGACAAGTTTTTCAGAACAGAGCATCTCATATCCCTCTAACGAAAATTCACAAACATTTCCCTGATAATTTACGCTCTGAACAAAACCTGTCACTTCATAAAAATGTGAAATATCGCCGTTGTGCATTTCTATTCTGTCGCCGATATCATACTTTCCTTCAAATGCACTTCCGAGAGCGATTTCATTCTTTTCATCGGGATTTTCACCAAGATAGCATAAATCGTTTGACACACGGCTAAAATCCTCACAGGCAAAAACAGTAACGGGCATATCATCTGTATTTACCGTTCCGACCGCATATTTCAATACAGATTTTATTTCCGTATTGCTTTTGAGTTCATCTGAAATGAAATCTTCTTGCTCCATATCGGGAGATATTATTATCTGTGGCATTTCTTCGGATAATGTGGATATAAAATTGTCAGGTTCAATAATAACATTATAGAACATTGTTCCCGCAAATGCAACGAGTATCGTAAGGACAAACGACACGCCGAATAATAAAACATTCTGCTTTCCGTTTGAAAAGGTTTGTTTCATAACAAGAAGAAATTTTGTTCTGCCATTTGTTTCATCAAGCGGAAAATAGTTTTTCTTGACGGATTTTCCCTCGCCGTTGCCTCTGATTGCGTTTATGGGCTGTAATTTTCTGATGCGCTTTGCAGATGTATATGTGAAGAGCGAAACTATAACCGCAAGAATTATCATAACACAGATAAGTCCCTTTATATCAAATGATAACGCAAAAGAAAAACCTGCCTGTAAAGTCAGTATTTCTGCCAAAACGGGCAGAACGGAATAAGAAAGAACCACTCCCGATAAGGAAGCGAAAACTGTAACCATAAGATATGGAAGCACCACGCCTGCTATTATCATATTTCCTGTGTATCCGAGCGCTTTAAGAACTCCCATATTGACCATATCTTCTTCAATTGAATTGCTTATTCTGAATTTACATAAAAATACGCTTACAAGCAAAATTATCATCGCAAATGCCGAAAGAACAAGAATAATCAGATTACAGACCATTGTTCTTGTATCCTTTGTAGAAACCCTGTCACAAGTTGTAAGCATTGTGATGCCTTTTTTCTCTGTCAGGTCGCTGATTTCATTCTGAAGAGTATTGATATCTCCGTTTGTAATAACAGAATATTCTATAACTGTCTGTTCTTTATATTCTTCAGCAAATTTTTCATAGACTTTTTCAGGAAGATATGCACCCATAAGTCCTTTTCCGTAGTTGCCGTATTGCATTTCTTCTGCAATGCCAGAAACTTTGAAACTATGCTTTGTATCACCGATTTCATAAACTATCTCGTCATCAATACCGAATTCACCGAAAGCTGATACATACAAAGGAAGATAAATTGAGTTATCTGTCGCTTCAGCCTTTTCTTCCTTTATATCAAGTTTATTCATATTACGGAATTCGTCCTTGTTATAGAACAAGGTGTTCATTGAAAAGTCGGTAGCTCTGAAATCCTTGACTACCGCTTCTGCAAATACCGCTTCCCTGCATTCTATATCAACCACATCATCAAGTGCTCTGATGTCTTCTTTAAGTGTATCATTATTCTGTATCTTTAAAACGGTGAAATTAAAAGAAGCGGTATTCAGTCTGTTGAATTTATCATCATATGCCTTATCGACCTGAAAAAGCAATACAAAAGCGAGATTTAACATAATCGCTGTAATCAGGACAACTATGCCGAAAGATATATAAGAGCCTTTATCCTTTTTAAGATTATATATCAGCTGAGATTTTATCTTTCTCATAATTACCACCCCATTTCTGTCAGAAATCTGTCAAGTTTTCTTTCACGTTCATTATCCGTTTCGCTGTAATTGCCGAGGTCGCAATCTCCGAAAATCTGACCGTCTCTTATATAAAGTACTCTGTTTCCGCGAAGGGCGGTTTTCTTATCGTGGGTTACCATAATAATGCTCTGTCCTTCTCTGTGAAGTTTTGTAAAAACATTGAGAACAGCCTCTGAGTTGTTTGAATTCAAAGCTCCCGTCGGCTCATCCGCGAACACAACCGAGGGTTTGTTGATTACTGCCCTTACTATGCCTGCTCTTTGTGCCTCACCGCCAGAAACCTGAGTTGAAAATTTCTTCTGTGTTATTTCGGGGATATTTACAAGAGAGAATAATTCCTTCGCTCTTTTTATTACATCTTTTTTATTGTCGTTACATAACGCTCCTGCTGTAAGGACATTATCCATAAGGCTCATTTTTTCAAGAAGATATATCTGCTGAAAAACAAAACCGCAGTTTTTTCTTCTGAACACAGCGAGTTCGTCATCGTTGTATTCTGTAATCTCCTTATCGGAAAAAACTATGCTTCCGCTTGTTGGTCTGTCCATCCCCGATAATGAATACATCAGAGTTGATTTGCCTGCGCCCGAAGCACCCATAATGATTGTGAAATCTCCTTTATAGATATCAAGGGTAAGATTTTCGAAAATAGTCTGACTTGTTTCGCCTGTGTAAAATTCCTTTTTAAGACTTTTTGCTGAAATTAAAACATCTTTCATAATGTAACCTCCGAATGTGATTGATTTTATGATTTCAGTATAGTTACATTTAAAGATAGCAACCACCAACACCCGTTTACATATGAAAAAAAGGACGCTACTTATCGTAGCATCCCTCTGAAATCGCCTGATTTCGTATAAAATATGGCAGATTTATTTTCATATTCCATTTCAAACCTCTTGATTTTCACAAATTTTCATGTTACAATGTGAAGCACTACAAAGTCTATTCCCTACGCCATTTATCCCCATTTACTTAAGTTCGTAAATTCGGCGAAGCTCTTCGTCTTGCGACGGATAACCTTGACTCAAAGAATTTCTATGCGTTTAATCCGAGTTTTGATAAGTGAATTAAACACCCCTCTCCACAACGGAGAGGGGCATTCTTTTACTCTGTAACAAGATATTTTGATGCGTAATACTGATATTTTTCTTTATAATAAGGGCTTTCGGATTTCATCGCTCTTATCGACTTATGAAAATCCATATCAGCGGCATCTATAACGCAGGCTGCGATGTTGGAGCAATGGTCTGAAATACGCTCAAGGTTTGTCAAAAGGTCTGACCAGACAAAGCCTGTTTCAATACTACATTCGCCCTGCTGAAGTCTTGAAATATGGTTTGAACGGAGTTTATCCTTGATTTTGTCGATGACTTCTTCTAAAGGTTCAACATCTCTTGCAGCATCAAGGTCGTTATCGCAGAATGCTTTACAAGCAAGCCCTAAAATTTCGTCAACGGCTACTCCTAAAGAAGAAATTTCTTTTCTTGCTGCGTCTGAAAATTTCATCTTCTTCGACATAAGTTCTTCTGTTGATTCGATGATGTTCATACTATGGTCTGAAATTCTTTCAAAGTCACCGATTATTTTAAGAAGTTTTGCAGATTCGCTACTCTCCTGTCTTGTGAGCTGTGATGAACTGAGTTTTACGATATATGTTCCGATAATGTCTTCATAGTGGTCGGTTTTTTCTTCGTATTCCTTTACTTTAGAAGAAATTTCGGGTGAATAATCCTTAAGGCAGTTTATAGCATCAGAAACCGATTTTGCCGAGCATTCGCCCATATCACATACAAGGCTGTGGCAACGTTCGAGCGCTACCGAAGGGGTTGCGAGAAGACGCTTATCGAGTTCGACAATTTCTTCGGGCTGTTTTGTTTCGGGAACGAGTTTATAAACAATTTTTTCGAGAAGTGATGACATAGGAAGGAGAAGAAGTGTACATCCTAAATTGAATGCAGAGTGTGCAATAGCAATTCCTGCATGGTTTGCTGACGCATCAAAAAGCGCAGGACTTAAAACCATATCTATTACCGAGTATACAATAAGCCAGAATGTTGTTCCGATAACGTTGAATGAAAGGTGAACGAGAGCTGCTCTTTTAGCGTTCTTATTTGTTCCGAAAGATGAAAGAAGCGCTGTTATACAAGTTCCTATATTCTGTCCCATGATAATGGGTATTGCAGCACCGTAAGAAACGCTGCCTGTTTTTGTGAGTGCCTGAAGAATACCTACTGAAGCAGAGCTTGACTGGATTATCGCTGTTAAAATTGCACCGACAAGAACGCCGAGAATGGGGTTTTTAAAAAGAATGAAAAGTTGCTGAAACTCGGGAACATCAGCAAGGCCTGCTACTGAATTTGTCATTATATCCATTCCGAACATAAGAACGGCAAAGCCTAAAAGAATTGTTCCAGTGTCCTTTTTCTTATCGCTTTTACAGAACATGAAGAATATTGTTCCGATAAGGGCAAGAACTGGTGTGAACGACATAGGCTTCAAAAGCTGAAGAAAGAGCGCATCGCCCTCAATTCCTCCGAGACTTAAAATCCAGGCTGTTATGGTTGTTCCGACATTGGCACCCATAATTACATTTATCGCCTGTTTAAGTGTCATAATACCTGAGTTTACAAAACCGACTATCATTACTGTTGTTGCCGATGAACTCTGTATTATTGCAGTAACGCCGAGACCTGTGAAAAGCCCTGCGAATTTGTTTGTTGTAAGTTTTGAAAGAAGATGCTGTAAGCTTCCTCCTGCTCGTCTTTCAAGCGCTTGTCCCATTACATTCATTCCGTAAAGGAAAAGGCATAATCCCCCTATAAGTGTAAGTACGTCAAAAATGTCCATAGTAGTATTGCTCCTTTGCAATTTTAATTATTTTTTCCTTTTTTCAATTCACAATTTGATTATAACATTTTAAAAGTAAAGATACGGCAAAGAATAAAGGTTTCTCCCCTATGGAATTATTGACATAAATCAGTGTAAATATTATAATATGTTCATTATAACACTTTTTCAAAAGGAACTTATTATGAAAAAAATTATAAAGGATTCTGTCTTTGCTTTTTTAATTCTTATAACAGCTTTCGGAATAAATATGTTTATCAAGAAAACTTTCGGAATAGATTCTCTGATTCCTATGATTTTCGTTCTGGGGATTTTTATAATCTCTCTTAAAACCGATGGCTATATAACAGGAATAGTATCTTCTGTAATAAGCGTTTTCGCAGTAAACTATGCTTTCACATTCCCCTATTATGCATTTGACCTTATATCGCCCGAATGTGTTGTTTCGGTTATTGTAATGCTTATTATCGCCGTTACTACAAGCGCTATGACAACGAAGATAAAGGCGCAGAAAAAGGCATATGCCGAAAGCGAAAAAGAAAAGATGCGTGCTAATCTTTTAAGAGGAATTTCACACGATTTGCGTACACCTTTAACATCAATCTGTGGTTCGACATCTGCTATAATAGAAAACTATGATATTCTCACAAAAGACCAGCAGATAAAACTTCTTCAGGAGATAAGAGAGGATTCGCAGTGGCTCACGAGAATGGTTGAAAACCTGCTTTCTGTAACAAGAATTGACAGCCAGAAGGTAAGAGTAATAAAAACACCTACTGTCCTTGAAGAACTTATTGACGCTGTTATGTTAAAGTTCCATAAAAGATATCCACAGCAGGATGTAATTGTAAACATCCCCGAAGATTTTATAAGTATTCCTATGGACCCTCTTTTGATAGAACAGGTTATAATAAATCTTCTTGAAAACGCAATTTTTCACGCTAAGGGAATGACCAGACTTTCTCTTGATGTAAAGACAAAAGATGATATGGCGATATTTGAAATTTCAGATGACGGTTGTGGTATCCCCAAGGACAGAATGGATACCCTTTTCGGTGGATATTTTGAAAGGGTCGACGCCCCGACAGACAGCTCAAGAAACAATATGGGCATAGGCTTATCGGTATGTGCTTCGATAATAAAAGCACACGGTGGAGAAATAAATGCAGAAAATATTAAAGACGGCGGGGCTTTGTTCCGTTTTTCTTTAGAAATGGAGAAATAATGAGCAGTAACAAATACAAAATCCTTGTTATAGAAGATGAATCGAATATCTTAAGTTTTATAAACACTATTCTTGACGCAAATAATTACAGAGTAATCACGGCAAAAAGTTGCAACGAGGGAAAAATGATGTTTTCATCTCATCTTCCTGACCTTGTTATGCTTGATTTAGGTCTTCCCGATGCAGACGGACTTCAGTTTATAAAATACGCGAGAGAGTTTTCTACTGTTCCCATTATAGTTTTATCGGCGAGAACAGAAGAAAGCGACAAGGTTTCAGCGCTCGACCTCGGCGCTAACGACTATATAACAAAGCCTTTCGGAACAGACGAACTTTTAGCGAGAGTAAGGGCGACTTTAAGAAACAGCCGTTACAGTGCTGACAGTGGTGTTCTTTCGGGTGGAAAATTCGTTCTTCATGACCTTATTATAGACTATGACAAAAGGCTTGTCACAGTTTCGGGAAACAACATAAAACTCACTCAGACAGAATACAATATCGTCGCTTTCCTTTCGGCACATTCGGGAAAGGTTCTCACCTATCAGAGTATAATAAAAGCCATATGGGGTGCTTCTGATATAGGAAGTATCAAGAAGCTTCAGGTAAATATGGCGAATATAAGAAAGAAAATCGGTGCTGTTCCCGGAGAGAACAAATACATCATAAACGAACTTGGTGTAGGATACAGAATGTGTGAAGAAAATTCATAGATTTAAAACCCGTGTTGTTGCACGGGTTTTTCTTTACCGAAAATTTGCTCTTGTTATGATATAATGTCATTGTAATTTATAAAAAGGAGAAAATAAAATGTCTATTTTAATTCAGATACTTCTTTTGGCACTCGGTTTTACAATGCTTATCAAGGGCGCCGACTGGTTTGTTGACGGTGCTTCGGGGATTGCAACAAAATTCGGTATTCCTCAGCTTGTTATAGGTCTTACTATCGTTGCAATGGGAACAAGCGCTCCCGAGGCAGCAGTAAGTATTTCTGCTGCGATAGGTGGTAGTGCTGATATCACCATCGGAAACATTGTCGGAAGTAATATTTTGAATATCTTCATAATACTCGGTATTTCTGCCGTTATAACAACTCTTGCGGTTGCTTCATCGACAATAAAATACGAAACTCCGTTTATGATTTTAATTACAATACTTCTTCTTGTTTTAGGTCTTGACGGAACAATAGGTCTTATCGACGGAATTATTCTCATTATAGCTTTTATCGCTTATCTCACATATTTATTCATAATGGCAAAGAACAACAAGGAAGAACAGCCAGAGGCCAAGCAGATGGCTATATGGAAGGCTATTCTTTTTACGATAATAGGTCTTGCACTTATAATACTTGGCAGTAATGTTACTGTTGATGCAGCAACAGCAATAGCTAAAGCTTTTGGTGTGAGTGAAAGATTTATAGGTCTTACAATAGTAGCCCTCGGAACATCTCTCCCCGAACTTTTCACATCGGTTTCTGCCGCAAGAAAGCACAATGCCGACATCGCCATAGGAAACATCGTAGGAAGCAACATCTTCAACATTCTCTTTGTTGTAGGACTTTCTTCGGTTATAATCCCTGTTCCTTTTGCAAGCAACTTTATCTTCGATACAATCGTTGCTATTATAGCAGCAGCTCTTCTTCTCATATGTTGTCTTAAAACAAAATCCCTCAAACGATGGGCAGGTATTTTAATGCTTATCTGTTATGCTGCATATTTCATTATGATTCTTTAAGTGCGTGACCGCACAGGACAATTCGTTTCGAAGTTTATTAAGAATAATAAAAAAATGGCTCGGTAACGGAAAAATTCGTTATCGGGCTTTTTTGTGCGTGACCGCACAGGACAATTCGTTTCATAGTTTATCTGAAAATAACAACCCCTCTCCTGCGTTGGAGAGGGGTTATTTTTATATTCAGTCTGTTACTTTAAGATAATCATCTTCATCAAAAAGTTTTACCCAGGCTACAACAACTTCTTCTGTTATAACAAGTCCTCCTAATCCGAAATTTACATAGAAAGACTTTTTTCCCTTGTTATAGCCACCTATCTCATAAGAGTAGTTGCCGTCTTTACGATAATCGCATATTAAAAAACACCAATCATCTTCTTCGGGAAGACCTTTTTCTGCTACATAGTTCCAAGCGCTTTCAGGGATTTTGAATTCAAACTTTTTCATATATATCATCCTCCTTGTTTTTATAATTATAATGAATTTCTTTAATGGTGTCAATATATAGAGGGGTTTAATTATCCGATATATAATTGTTGAAAAATAATACACGCTATGGTATGCTGAAAATGACAAGAACGGTTGCTTTATAAAAACATTATGGGGATTTAAAATGAAAAAGGCTGTTTTCATACCCGTTTATCCGGGAATAAAAAATGCACAGCTTCTTAAGGACTATGGTATGATTTCTTATTTTCTTCATAAAAATTACGGTATGGATTCTTATATGCTCACAACGAGAAGAGAGGATTATACCTATGATGATAAATACCATGGGAGAAAGTTTTTTATTTTTCATTGTTTTCTCCTTAAATCATAATGCGTCTATATCACGGCGAATTCTGACAGCGATAAGTTCGTCGTTTTCGTCAAACGCAAGATACGCCATAACAGCCGTATGGAAAGGTGAATGATAATCGTCAATATAAATCAGAACAGCCTTTTCGCCTATGATTTCCCATCCATCAGAGCCTTCTGCAATTCCTGCAAAATATGTCATTCCTGAATTTTCACCAAACGCAATCCCTTCGTCATCAGAATATTGCCAGACTTTCCAGCCCTTATTATCAATTATTTCAGTAGCGTCATCAAGGCTTGTTCCGAGTGGTATCTCTTTTAAAACATAGTTGGTAACAAATTCATCGGAACGGCTGAGTGGAACAACCAACCACTGAATTCCACGAAACAAAAACGGCAATAACATTATCCCTGCAACAACAAGAAATGCAATAAGAATTTTTTTCTTTATACTCATATATTTCATCGGATATTTTGCTTTGAATGGTGTTATTTCGGTTTCGTTGTTCTGAAATGCATCAGAGTCAGCTTTAACATCTTTCATAAATTTTCTCCTTTTACCATTCGTCATCGGCTTCGAAATCTTTATAGTAGTCTACGAAATCACTGATTATCTCATCTCTCGGGCGAACATATATACTTTCCACGCCCTTAAGACTTTCAATCCATTCGGCGTCAATCATACAGCCTACATCCATATTGATTTTGTATTTTGCTTTTTCAATCAGAGAGGCATCTTCTTCGTTTCCGAGACAATACAGATATCCACATAAAAGACGGATGTATTCCGAACTTCCTGATTGAAAATCCTTTATCTCATTTTCGATAAGATTGATTATTTCCTCCTTTGAAATATTGTCAAAATCAAACCCGTATTCTTTAATAACTTTCTCGGCTCTCTGTCCGTTTGTCATTCAAAACACCTCTTTCTTATGTTGTATTATTCATCCTCAAAAGGATTGAAAATTTTTCGCCAGAAATAAAACGCTAAAATGCAGAATATTATCGTTAAAACAAACTTTATTATCAGAAGTTCTGCTGTTATATTCCCCAGAGCGTGAAAAAGAATAGCTAACGGAAGAGTAAGCAGAGATTTATTGTTTTTTATTCCGTAAAAAATAATTATTGTAAGTGCTACCGAAAAGAGAATTCCGCCGATAGCCGTTAAAAGATTAAAGAAGAAAATATCGGGGGAAACATTACTTTCTCCTATAAGAAGAAGGCAGGCTATACCTCCTCCGAAAGCCTCATAGGCAGAATGCCCTATGCCATAAGAAACTGCGTCTTTTCTGCTGTCGCATTTAAGAACAAATTTTAAAATAAGAAATTTGCTACCCTCTTCAAGAATTCCGAAAAGAAGCGCTTGTTGAAGATAATAGTGAAAAGGAACTGTATAGGAAAATCCCGAACGGATAGCACCACCCAGCATAAAAACGGGAAAGCAGACAAGCAGTGCTACTATGGCAGGATAAATTTTAGCACCCGTCTTTTTTCGCCATAT
>JAZNQY010000031.1:0-34320 GCA_045590375.1 Oscillospiraceae bacterium
CTATAAATTTGTGGCTCGGCAACGAAGATTTTCTGTATTTCAATAAACAAATCAAGGGTATCGGTTTTTCCGATACCCTTTCTCTTTGTGTCATTTTTCATAAATTCAGGAAGAAATCTTCTATCTATCCATTATTGAAAAAAATTCGCCTCTGTGGTATAATTTCCTTAATATACTATTTTTCAGGGAGGATTTTTAAAATGTCAGATAAACTTATTTCGGTAGTAATTCCCGTTCATAACGAAGAAAAACAGATTGCAAAATGCCTTTGTTCGATAAGAACAGCATCTATGAAACTCCCCGAAGGTTCGGTTGAAACAGTTATCATCGCTGACCGTTGCACAGACAGAACAGAAGAAATCGCAAAGGATTTTGATTGTCTTGTTGTTAAAAATAATAACGAAATGACGCTTTCGGCGCTCATAAATATGGGGGTTCTCGTTGCATCGGGAAAAATCCTTCTTATCCTTTCCCCCGATTGCAGAATATCTGATTACGCACTCATTGAAATTCATCAGATGCTCAGAACAAGAAAATATATCGGTGGAGGAATGTTTGAAAAGCCCGAAAGATTATCTCTTGGAATTGTAGCGTCATCGGTTTATGAAACAGTTTTAAACCTTCCGGAAATGATGAGAAAGAAATCACCCGTTTTCTATCAGTCGTTCTGGTGTCTTAAAAAAGTATTCAACGAAATGGGTGGATTTAATGAAACCTTAACAGAAGACTGTTTTGCTGATTTTGTAAAGCGTCTTAAGGTTTATGGTGAATCTGTCGGAAAGAAGTACGCACTTTTACAGTGTTCTACAATTTCACGTTCAACAAGAAGATTTGACATAAACGGCGACTGGTATCCCATAAAAGAAAACCCATATGTAAAAAAGGCTATGGAAAAAATCAAGAAATAAATAAAAACCTGAGAAGAAAAATCTTCTCAGGTTTATTTTTTTATTCAGAAGCAGGAAGTGCATATTTCTCTGAGTTTGTTTTGAACTTCTTCTGGAAATACTCGTCCGACTGTTTTATCATATTGAGATATTCGTGATTTTCAAGGCTGTTTGTTTTAAGCTGAATCATACAAACTGCAATGTTTGAACAATGGTCGGCAACTCTTTCAAGGTTTGTTAAAAGGTCTGAGAAGATAAAGCCGAGTTCAAGTGTACATTCGTTCTTCTGAAGCCTTGCAACATGACGTGATTTGAGTTCTATTCTCATTCCGTCGATAACTTCTTCAAGAGGTTCAACCTTTTCAGCAAGGTGGAGATTTCCTGTTTCGAATGCCTTTACTGTCATTTCAAGGATATCAGAAACCGCAGAATAGAGAACTTTAAGTTCTTCAACCGCCTTGTCAGAAAATACTATATTCTTTTCTCTGAGTTCTGTTGCTGTTGTAATAAGGTTTACTGCGTGGTCTGAAATTCTTTCAAAGTCGCCTATGGCATGAAGAAGCATTGAAACTGTGTTACTGTCGTGGACTGTTATGCTTCGGCTTGAAAGTTTAACGAGGTATGTTCCGAGTTTGTCTTCATAGGTGTCTATTATACCCTCATTTGTAATAACGAGTTTTTCTTTTTCTTCGTCATATTCCTCATCAGAAAGAAGCTCTAAAGCCATCTTTATAGTTTCTTCTGAAAGCTGACCCATTTTTATTGTGAGGTTACGACAGTGTTCTATTGCCACACCGGGAGTGCTGAGAAGTCTTTCATCGAGAAGCTGAATCTTTTCTGTTTCGTCTTCCTTATCTCTGATAATCTTATAAGCGAGTTTTTCAAGAAGATTTGTAAAGGGAATGAGAACGAGAGTTGTTGAAAGGTTAAAGATTGTATGTACAAGTGCAATATTGAATGTTGTTACTGATTCATCAACGAATGCGAAATGTAAGAATGAATCAAGTGTATAGAAAACAACAAGGAAAAGAACTGTTCCTATAACGTTGAATACAAGGTGGACAACAGCAACGCGCTTTGCGTTTTTGTTGGCACCGATACTTGAAAGGATAGCTGTGATACATGTTCCTATATTCTGTCCGAGAATGATAGGAAGCGCTGAACCGAATGTTACCATCCCCTTCAGCGACAACATCTGAAGCATACCGATTGACGCTGCTGATGACTGGATAATCGCTGTGAGTATAGCACCTGCTAAAACGCCGAAGAAGGGATTGCTGAACATTACAAAGATTTCGGCAAACTGTTCGTTTGTTGAAAGAGGCTCAACTGCCTCACCCATTGTTGTCATACCGAACATAAGAATTGCGAATCCTATGAGTATTCCACCGATATCTCTTTTCTTTCCTGATTTGGCACACATAATAAGGATAACACCTATAAGTGCTATAATCGGAGAGAATGATGTTGGTTTTAAAAGCTTTATGAATATGCTGTCGCCTTCGATACCGACAAGGCTGAGAAGCCATGTTGTAATTGTCGTTCCGATATTGGCACCCATAATTACTGGGATTGTCTGCGCGAGTCGCATAAGACCTGAGTTTACAAAGCCGACAAGCATAACTGTTGTTGCTGATGATGACTGAACAACTGCTGTTACGAATGCACCGAGTGCGAGTCCTAAAAGTCTGTTGGATGTGAGTTTTTCAAACATCTTTTCAAGTCTTCCGCCTGCGAGTTTTTCGAGTTTTTCGCCCATATACTTCATTCCGAAAAGGAACATCGCAAGCCCACCTAAAAGACCTATAATAGAAAAAATATCCATATCTTTTTTCCTCTTTTTCTTTACTATTTCTTAGCTTACAAGTAAAGTATAACTGATTTCTTGTTAAAAATCAAAAGGATTTTGTTAAAAAAATCAAATTTGTATAAAGGCACATAGTAATGTAAAATTTGTGTCGATAAATTAGACAGTTTAGGCAAATGCTGCTATTTTCTTCCTATTCCGCCTGCGCCTCTTTCAATAGCAACAACGCCGGTTCTTACCATTTCAAGAATACCGAAAGGCTCTATAAGTGCCTTGAAATTCATAAGTTTAGCGCCCCAGTCTGAAATTTCAAGCGTTGCTGTTTCGGGAGTAAGGTCGATAATCTTAGCACCCGTAACCTCGGTTATGCTTTTGAGTTCAGAAAGTTTATCGGGTGTGCAGGAAATTTTGACAAGCCATAATTCTCTTGAAATAAGCTGTTCCTGATCAAGCGACTGAACTTTTATAACATCAACGAGTTTATTGAGTTGTTTTGCAAGTTGTTCTACATCGTGTTCGTTTCCGTCGGCAACAATAGTAACTCTTGAAATATCGGGGTTATCGGTTATTCCAACGGCAAGGCTGTCGATATTGAAGCCTCGTCTTGAGAAAAGACCTGTTATTCTCGAAAGAACACCCGCTGTATTTTCGACGAGAACAGAAATTGTATGTTTCATAAATTCTCCTTACTCCGTTCTGCAAACGATTATGAAAGGCTCTTTCGCAGAAAGGAAACTATCTATCATTTCATCTATATCGCTTTCTTCATCAACAAGCGCCGATTTTATTCCGTAAGCATCGGCAAGTTTGAGATAATCGGGGCTTCCGTCAAGAGAAACGGCGAATTCCTTTAAATCCTTTGCCTTCTGATAATCCCTTACCATTCCTAGTGATGTGTTATCGGCAATAATTATCTTAACGGGGATATTATGCTGTTTAACGGTTGCAAGTTCCTGCAAGGACATCTGAAAAGCACCGTCTCCTATAAAAGCAACCGTATCTTTTCCTGACGCAAGATAGGCGCCTATTGATGCAGGAAGGGCATAACCCATTGTTCCCATTCCACCTGATGTGAAAAATCTTACACCCTTTTGAAGTGAAACATTGTTAGCGGCAGTTATAAGATGATTTCCTACATCCGAAACAAAAACTCCACCCTCTGAAAGTTTCTCAGAAACTCTTTTAACGAGTTTTTCTGCAAGTGTTTTATCCTTGTTATCTTCTGTTTTAGTTTTCCATAAAGGAACATTTCTTTCTGAAACAACATCTAAAAGCGCTGAAAGAATATTCTTTACATCGCCTACAACGGGGATGTCTGATGTGAGATTTTTACCGATTTCGGCAGGGTCTATATCTATATGTATAATCTTTGTTGTCTTTTCGATAAAGGTCGGCGATTTCACTGCCCTGTCACCTACTCTTGCACCAACAAAAAGTATAAGGTCACATTTATTGACAGCAATATTCGCTTCTTCTTTTCCGAATCTTCCTATCATTCCAAGGTTTCTTTCATCCTCTGTCGGTAAAGAACCTATTCCCATCATAGTTGTAACTATGGGTGCTGAGATTTTTTCGGAAAGTGCATAAAGTTCTTCGGTAGCGCCTGATAAAAGAACTCCCCCACCTGCGCAGATAAGAGGTCTTTCTGACTCTGCTATCGCCTCGACGCAACGTTTCAGTTGAAGTTTATTTCCTTTTGTTGTGGGCTTATATCCTCTTATTGAAAGTTTTTCGGGATAGTTGAAATCAATCTCCTGTTCAGCGATATCTTCGGGAATATCTATTAAAACAGGACCTTTTCTTCCCGTTCCTGCAAGGATAAACGCCTCTTTAAAGATTTTCGGGATAGATGATGCTTCTTTAACGAGAAAGCTGTGTTTTATAAAAGGCTCTGATGCGCCCGTTATATCTGCTTCCTGAAAAACGTCGCGTCCTATCTGGTCGCTTGAAACCTGTCCTGTTATAAAAACAACGGGAATACTATCCATATAGGCAGTTGCTATTGATGTCAGTAAGTTTGTAGCACCGGGGCCTGATGTTGCTATACAGACAGCAGGGGTATTATTCACTCTTGCATAGCCGTTTGCTGCATGCCCTGCGTTTTGTTCGTGTCTTACAAGAATATGCTTTATGCCCTCTTTTTCGATAGCCTCATAGACAGCACAGATAGCCGCCCCCGGATATCCGAAAACGGTAGTGATGTTTTCTTTTTTAAGACATTTTGCTACTGCCTCTGCTGCTTTCATAGCGTAGTTCTCCTTTTTCTGAGATAGTCATAGTTATATATATTATATATTATAAGGGGGTTTTAGTCAATGGAATATATTTTATGTTTGCAAAATACGACAAAAAAGTGTATAATATCATTATGAGATTTTTTTAGGAGGATTTATCTTGAAAAGAATTTTATCGTTTCTTATCGTGTCCGTTATCTTTTTAATGAGTGGATGTACGAGTGAAATTGAATATAATATGCCGACAGAAACGCCCAAGGCATACCCTGTTGTTATAGGTGAAACTGTTTTTAAAGAAGAACCCATGTCTGTTGCTTCATTATCACCTGCTGTAACAGAAATGATTTTCGCTTTGGGATATGGTGATAAAGTTGTCGCAAGAAGCAAATACTGCGACTATCCCGAAATCGTTACAAAAAGAACAAGCATAGGAAGTTCTGTAAAACCCTCGGTTGAAACAATACTCAACATAAAGCCCGATGTTCTGATAACACAGAGTCCTATTGCCAAAACCGACAGGGATAAAATCGAAAAGGGTGGAACGAAAATCGTCATCCTTGAAACCCCACATAATTTTGAAGAACTTTACAACTGTTACCGTGATATAGCAGCAGTTTTGGGTGGAAATCTGACTGCCGAAGCAAAAGCCGATGAATGTATGAATTCTTTAGCTGTAAGGCTTTCGAATATAAAGGGTGACGGAACATTTGCCTATCTTATGACATACGATTACGGCATCACAACAGGTGATACTTTAGCAGGTGAAATACTTTCTTATTTCGGAGAGAATGTTGCTTCTGACTATGAAAAATACAACATCTCTCCCGAGGAACTTATAGAAAAGCAGCCAGAAACCGTTGTTCTTTCAGAAGGCATAACAATAGATGGTTTTGACGCTGAAATTTCAGAGCTTAACGCTGTTCGCAGCGGAAGGGTAATCTATATTGACAGTTCTTGTTTTGAACGCCCTACTGCAAGGCTTATCGAAGAATTTGTAACATCCTTTGCACAGAAGGTAAATTCCCTTCCCGAAATGAAGGATTTTTCGACAGAAACGCCCGAAGAAACCCCTGCCGAAGAATAATTTCAGGCTTTACAAAAAAATTCAGTTATGATATAATACTTTGTGCAGGCGTTTCCTGCACAATAACGGGATGTAGCGCAGTTTGGTAGCGCGCTTCGTTCGGGACGAAGAGGCCGCAGGTTCGAATCCTGTCATCCCGACCAGAAAACTCTCCCTGTTCAAAGCAGAGAGAGTTTTTTTCTTTTTATTGACATTTTTTTCTTGTATAGTATAATAGAAACGGGTACTTTATTAAAAAACAAGGGGGAAAACAATGGGACTATTAATATTATTGATACTTCTATGGCTTGTAGCGCCGATTGTGCTTACAATTCTCTACATTGTCGCACTTACTGACAATTCTGCGCTCAAAAAGAAGAACGCTGCTCTTTATGAGGAGATAAAGGGGCTGCGTCTTAAACTTTCGGGTGATAGTGAGATTATTCCCGAAACAAAACCTGCTGATGAGGCTGAAAATAAACCTGCTTCTGCCCCTGCTTATCAGTATGGTAATTTCTATAAAAATGATAATACCGAAAAGGCTTCTGAACCGAAAGCCGTAAAATCCGACATCGAACAGAATATTCCCGAAACCACACATGTGCCCGAAAAGATTGTTTCGGAAAAAGCTGTTAACGAACAGAAAACAACCATTAAATCAGAAGAAAAGGCTGCTGCTAAAAAGAAGACAAGTGCTATGAGCATAATTCTGATTTTAGGTGCACTTTTCCTCTGTCTTTCAGGATTTATCTTTGCTGCTGCAACATGGGGCGTTTTAAATACATTCTTCAAGACAGTTGTTCTTCTTTCGTTCTCAATATTCTTCTTTGCTATGCATTCACTCACAGAACGAAAGCTCAAACTCATGCAGACAGGCAGAATATTCTACATATTAGGAAGTGTTTTCTTACCTGCGGCGTTTGTTGCAGCAGGAATACTCAAGGTTTTCGGCGAATATCTGTCGTTCTCAGGCGATGGCTGGCTGCTTATGACAGCGATAACGACATTCAGTTTCTGCATACCTTTCTTTAAGGGTGCACACGACTATAAAAACAAAATTTTCGCTTCGGTTTCGCATTACAGCTTTTCTCTGACAGTTTTTCTTCTCCTCTTGCATTTCATTCCAAGGTCAGATATTGCTATTCTTATAAACGCAGTTTATTCACTCGCTGTAATAATTACTGTTCCACTTATGAAAAAACTGTATAACAAGCTTTTCGGCGAAAAAAATGTATTTTCAGCGATATACAGTTCTTTCGGAATCATAAGTGTGACTGCATTTTCTTTCCTCTCGCTTTTAGTATTCACAGAAGAAACAATGAATATTGTTACACTCCTTGCTTTCGCAATATATGCCGTTTGTTTCCTTACAAATACAGTTTCGGAAAAAAACAGTGGTTTATCAGTTTCTCTCTTTGCTGTATTCATAACAATATCACTCTTTACAGGGCTCGACCCCGACAGTTTCTCATTGGTGATACTCACAATAACAACAACTGCAGTTATCTATGGTGTTCTTTCATTTATGGGAATATTCTCTGACAAGATGAAGAACATACTTAAATATTTCGGAATTTGCGTTGCTGCCTTGGCAGGAATTCTTGCTGCCATTGATGTTGTAATCTGTCTTGCAGGAGAAAAAAATCCATCATGGCAGACTGTTCTTTCAGCATTTATGATAACAGCAGAATTCCTCATACTTTCTATCCGTCATAAAACAGATGTTCTTAAATCATTCACCTTCGTTTCTTTTATATGGTTTATAACAGATCTGATTCTTCTCTTCGAACTTAACTTTATCGGAACTGTTATTATTCCGTTTGTTGTGGTTTTAGCATATTATCTTCTTGCAAATATAACTGTTTTAAAGAATGTTTTAAACACAAAATACGCAAACGATATTATTTTCGGTATATATGCTGTTGCATTATCGTTTATAGCTTCAACAGACGATACTGCATCAAGATTTGTTTCGATAGGAATTCTTCTGGTATCGGCGATAGTTATGATTATCTTCAATAAGGGAATAATAGCAGAAATCTTCTGCCCGATATTCACTTTCCAGCTGGCTGTTCCGATATTCGCACTCACAAGTTTTTCTTATGATGTCGATATCCCTAACATCGCGATGTGTGTTGTTACGGTTCTTTTCTGCATAATAGCATCCGTTCTGTTATTTATCCCGAAAGCAAGGAAATATTCGGTTTCTTATGGATTGTCGCTTCTTTTCGTAATCTCTGTATTCCTCGTTTCCTGTCTGATATGGGAAAGCGCAGATTTCATCCCTCTTCTTTTTGTTATCGGATACACGGTGGTTTTCTTTGTAAAACACTCTCTCCCGAGCGAAAAATACGGTGGTGTAAACCTCATAAACGGTGCTGTTATCTTAACATCGTTCATGATAGGATTCAAGTTTCTGGATGACCTCTCGTTCATCTTCTGTTTCCCTGCCATTGCTTTGTTTTTGATATTTGCATTTTCTGTACTTTCAGAAATACACAAGGCATTCACAAATGTAAACAAACCGATAAAGACATTCTTATGGATTTCACTTCCTCTTATCAGTTCATGTCTTATGATTTCGGGATGCACAGCAGATGAATTCTCTCTTGTTATTTTCGGAACAATTCTTACAATATGCGCAGGGGTTATTGCTGTTCTTAAAAAGAATACCTTAAGCCTCATTCTTCCCGTTATAATTCTTCCTGTTGCTGTATCTGTTTTATGTGAAGCAGATATGCTTATCATCCCTCTTATTATGCTTGTTTTAGCAGGACGCATACTTTTCAGAGAAAAGCTCTTTGACGGAGTTTATTCGGATGTTTTCTCGATAGGCGCCTTTATTCCTGTTATTGCATATTTCATCGAAGCACCGGGTGATATAAAGGAATGGATAGGAATTTTAGCCCTTTCACTTCTTACTTTAAACCTTATCAGAAAGGGACACAGCTCTGTTATGAACCGTATATTCATAACCGTTTCGGGACTTTTCATATTCCCACTTTTCTGGTTCCAGCCATTCGGAGAAATCCCCGAACTGATAATTGTTCAGTTTAATCTTCTTCCCGTATTCTTCTACTGTGTTCTCATAAAGTTTATATGGAAAGACCATCCTAAAGGTGCAGACAATTTCTCATTCATTATGGCGATTATATCGCTTGTAATCCTCTTTGTAGAGTCGTTTATCTCAGGCGATACCTTCGACGCTGTATTTATAGGAACAGTTCTTTTCATAATGCTTTTCATTTCATTCATAATAAAGAAAAAGCGCTGGTTTGTCCTCGCTGTAAGTTCGATGGTTATATCGGGCATACTTCTCAGTTTCGGTCAGAAGGACAGCATAGCATGGCTTGTCTACCTCGCTCTTGCAGGTGTAATTCTTATAGCTATGGGACTTGCAAATGAAATGAAAAAACAACAGATAAAAACAGGCGAAGAAACAAAGCTCAGCAGATTTATGTCTGACTGGACATGGTAAAATAAAAACAAAATCCCCGTTGAACTTTTATTCAACGGGGATTTGTTATTTAAGACCATTTATATATTCCATAAAATTATTCTTGTTTTCAATCGCTGTTGTGGTCGGTCTGCCGAGGTCATCCCTTGCGCCTATCGAACACTTTATTTCTATGAAAGAAAGTTCGTTTCTTTCCTTTGCTTTTTTAAGTTCACTATCGAGTTCAGAGAATGAATTAACCGATACTGCATAAGGATATCCACATCCCTTTGCGATAGCGACAAGGTCTGCCTTTCCTGCAACAGTAGGCATTCCTCCGACGGTTTCATGTGCTCCGTTATTGATAACGATATGCACCATATTATCAGGCGAATTCGCTCCTATTACAGCCATAGCACCCATATGCATAAGTGCTGCGCCGTCGCCGTCGATACACCATATCTTAGTATTCGGTTTATTTATAGCAACGCCTAAAGCAATACTGCTGCTATGCCCCATAGAGCCTACTGTTAAAAAATCATATTTATGGCTCTGATTGTTGTTTTCTCTTATCTCAAAAAGTTCACGGCTTGCTTTTCCCGTTGTACTGATAATGGGGTCTTCACCCGAAACAGCTGTTATATGCTTTATGATTTCTTCTCTTGTCATAGAGTTTTCATTTTTATAAGAAATCTTTTCGTCAATCGAAAGTGCGCCTTTTCTTACAACAAAAGCGACATTTTTGCCCTTTGAGAGAAGCTCTCTGAAATCTTTCATAACAGATTTCAGTTCTTCTTCTGTTGTTTCTTTTCCTATAACAAAACTCTTTATATCCATATCATCAAGAAGTTTTATAGTAACCTCTCCCTGATAGATATGCTGAGGTTCATCATGGATGCCGGGTTCTCCTCTCCATCCTACAACAAAAACCATAGGAATAGCATAAACCTTATCATTAAGAAGTGATGCAACGGGGTTGATTATGTTTCCCTCACCACTGTTCTGCATATAAACAACAGGAACCTTACCCGTTGCTAAATGATAACCGGCAGCTACTGCAACGCAGTTCCCCTCGTTAGCTGCAATGATATGATGATTTTTATCAATGCCGTATTTATTCATAAGAAAATCGCACAATGGTTTAAGCTGTGAATCGGGAACACCCGTATAAAAATCCGAGCCTATTATTTCAATTAACTTTTCAACCTGCATTTTTAAATCCTCATAAATTCTATAATGTATCAATAAGTGAGATTATGTCCTTGATAGGCATAAGTCTGTCGTCAACTTCCTTAGCGCGATGATATCTTAAAATATCCTTCGCTGTTTCTTCCATAGCAGGAAAAGCGCTTCTTGTAAGCTGATTTGCATAGATAACGATATTTACCCCGTGTTCACCGAGTTCTTCTTCAGTTATTGTGTTAAAAGATGAAGGAACGACAACAATGGGGGTTTCTTTATCTTTTTCTCTGAATTTATCGCAGAAAGTAAGAATTTCATCAGGTTCTTTTCTTCTGCTGTGAATCATAATTCCGTCAGCGCCTGCTTTCACGAATGCGTGTGCTCTTTCTAAAGCATCATCCATTCCTGCTTCAAGAATAAGGCTTTCTATTCTTGCGATTATCATAAAGTCGTCTGTCAGCTGAACTTTCTTTCCTGCTTTTATCTTTGCAGAAAAGTTTTCGATTGTATCCTGAGTCTGTTCAACTTCCGTTCCGAAAAGGCTGTTCTTTTTAAGGCCTACTTTATCTTCGATTATAACTGCTGAAACACCCATTTTTTCGAGTGAACGGACTGTATATACAAAGTGTTCCGTAAGCCCTCCTGTGTCGCCGTCAAAGATAATAGGCTTTGTTGTAACTTCTGTTACATCGTCTATCGTTCTGAAACGGCTTGTCATATCAACAAGCTCGATATCGGGTTTCCCCTTTGCTGTTGAATCACAGAGAGATGAAATCCACATAGCGTCGAACTGGTCTAAGTTTCCGTCGTGTTCAACAACTGTTTTTTCAGCAATAATTCCTGTAAGTCCACTATGAACTTCAAGTGCCTTTACAACAGGGCGCATCTTTAAAAGCTGACGGAGTCTTTTTCTTCTGAATTCGGGCATAGCGAGTTTTTCTCTTATTTTAGCATCGGTATGCTTTACGTTTTCGTTGTATGTATAAGGAACATCGATTATCTTTCCACCATACTCTGAAAGGAGCTTTTCTACATTATCACGGACAGACTTTAAGGGCCCTGAAAGCCAGTTGTCGCCATGGATAACATAATCGGGGCGAAGCGACGGGATAACATCGTCATACATTACAGTTTCCTGCTTTATAACTTTTGAAACTCCCTCAAGTTTTTCTATCATTTCCATTCTTTTTTCAAAGGGAATTGTAGGGAAACGGTCAAACTTTATCATCGTTTCATCGGTCATAACGCCGACAACGACATCACCGTATTCTGACGCTTTTTTAATTATGTTAAGGTGTCCTTCGTGGATTACGTCGGTTGTGAAACAGGTATATGCAATACTCATATTTTCATCCTCTTATCCTATATTTTTATTTATGATTTCGTTTATAATGAATTCTGCCACATTTTCAATGTCATCAAATGGAACATTCTTGACAAGCTTTACACCGAATGCTTTTTCTGCCTTTGAGATGAGTTCGTCGGTATATGTGAGTGTTCCGTTTTCAACATTTTCAATTCCGTCAAAATAGATAGACTCTCTGTTCTTTTCCCTCATAGCAGAAAGTGAGAATTTTGATTCGTCTATATAAGCCTTTACTTCATCTGATGAACCGTCTATTATAACGGGATATCCACCTATTTCACCGAACACACCCGGACAATGAAGCTTTGTTTTCTTTCCGTCACGAACAGCATCGAGAACTGCCTTTATTATCTCAAAATTGCTTGATGCATTCATCATATTTCTCTTTGCGTCAACAGGCATGGGAATTCCACAATTCTTGATTATTTCGTCAACAGTAACGGGGAGGGGTTTTCCGTCATAAGAAAGTTCAATCATCATTTCTGTTCCTTCTGTATGGCCTTCCTTACTGATGACAACATCATGGAAATGTGAAACAGCAAAGGTAATGTCTATATTCCAGTAATCCTTTATATCAAGCATTTCTCCTGCTGCGAGCTTAAATCTGTAAATAAGGTGATTTATATTTCCCGAGCCGAAATCGGGGTATGCTTTTCCTGCTGATTTAAGCCAAGGAATAACAGCGTCTGAGTATGATGTGTTTATGACGATAGCGTCTGACTCTGCTCTTTCATATGCTTCCATAATATTCTTTGTAAATCTTATCGAAAGAGGGCTCCATATTCCGTATGCCCTTACATTTGCCCAGGAAATACTTCCGTATTTAAGTCCCGAATATGCCCTGCTGCTGTTTACTATAATATCGGGCGAAAAGCTCTTTATCGCCTTTTCTATCGAAGAAACATCGTTAAGGTCGGTATCGCCTATAACTGTTATTTTTGTCTTGTTCTGATTTCTTATGAGAGAAGCAACTCTTACTATATTCGCATCAGATTCCATTTTAAGAGCGTTTCTTCCGACAACAGCAATTTCTATTCCCTCATCGGCTGTCGACATAAGATAATCCATAAGATAATTTCCTACGCTTCCAAGACCTATTATCATTATTCTCGCTTTTCTGTTTTTAAGGTTGTTTTTAAGGATATTAAGCTTTTCGCTTGTAGTTTTCATTTTTTCATCACTCCTTGATTTTTCTGAAATCTTCAACTGTATTACAGTTTATCCATTCTGAGAATTTTATTATTTCTGTATCGTTATGATTTATGGAATTGAAATACTTTTCGATAAACACAAGGTTTGTTCCCTGCCACAAGGTTTCTTCCATATCATCATAAACTTCTTTTACCTTGTTGTAATCCGAAAATTTCCATATCTGTCCCGAATTATAGATTGAGAGGAAAGGCTCTGATATTGTGAGTGCGCTATGACCTGTATCATAGATATAATGAACCTTATTGTCAAGTGAGAAATAATAAGCGACAGCCTTATTCGCCTCTATCGGTTCGTTATTACAGGTTATTACGCTTTTTTCGGAATTCCACACTTTTTTATAAGACTCTGAATCTACAAAAAGGTCACCCTCAGCGAAAACGAGTTCATCAAAGTTATAAGAAAGTGCTTTTTTTATTCCATAGTAAAGGCTGTAACCCGAGCCGTATTCTTCATAGAAAGGATTTTCAACAAAATCAATTTTATCTGACAAAGATGAAAAATTTTCTTTAAGTGATGAAACAAGTTCGTTATATCTGTATCCACCGACAATTATGTATCTGTCATATTCACAGGGTTGATTTATAAGGCGTGAAATAAGAGAGTCTGAAAAATCACTTTCGTTATAAAGGCATTTTATTACTTCTTTTCCGACAGATTTGCTGAAACGGGTTGACATTCCCGCAACTGTTACTATAAGGATTTTCATTTATTTATTCATCTCCGTAACACACTGCATAATTCCCTCTTCAAGTGTGACAGAGGGTTTCCAATTTGTTCTTGTTCTGATTTTTTCGGTATTCAAAACTCTTCTTTCGGGGTCTGATTCACGGTAACCGTTAAAGATAATTTCTGCTTTTGTTTCGAGTTTTTCTGCACAGAGTGAAACAAGGTCTATAATAGTTATTTCTTCATCTGTTGCAACGTTATAGACCGTTCCGTCAAGTGCGCTTTCTGTTTCACAAAGACAGATAACAGCAGAACAGCTGTCTTCGTTATGAAGGAATGTTCTTCTGTTTTTTCTGCTGTTTTCCAGAAGTTCAACGCAACCCTTTTCTTTCAGTGAAAAAAGAATATGAGGAATTATATGTTTGGGATAAAGTTCGTTCTTGCTGTAAACATTCGCAAATCTTATCGAACATCCCTTGATTTTTTTATTGTCAACAGCGTCTTTCATAAAGAATTCAGTAAGAAGTTTTCCTGTTGCATAGCTTGTTCTCTGGCTATGTTCTGCGTTTGACATTGTTATGAAATCCGATTCCTTAACGCCATCCTCAGCCCATGACTGCATAGAATAAACCTCTGATGTAGAACAGTTTATATAAGCATCTGCGCCGACTTCTATCGCCTGGTCTAAAAACGCTTTCATTCCGAGAACGTTTGTTTCAAAAGTTCTGTCGATATGATAAAAATGTTCTGTATGAACAACGGCAGCACAGTTTATATATACGAGTCTTTCGCAACCTGCTTTTTTATCAATAACTTCTTTTCTGATTTTTTCCATATGTTCATTATTGTTTATGTCGTATTCATAGAAATCAAAATAAGGGTTATCAATAACATCCTTTATTGTATCAACTGATGATGCAAAGAAATTATCAAATCCTATTATTCTGTGACCTTTTTTAAGAAGCTGTCTTACGAGTTCGTTTCCTGTCATCCCCGTAACGCCACTGATTACATAAAGTTCCATATCTAAACCCCTTTCGTGAGTCTTTCTTTATAAAAAACATCTGTTTTGTGAGAAAAACATTTCTGTTCTTTTTCTATATCATATTCTTTTCTTATCATAGAAACCTCACCCGTTTCTGTATCAAAAAGAGCATACTGCGCCAACGGACAATGATTACGGGGTTGTCCGACAGAGCCGGGGTTTATGAAAACTGTTTTCTTCTTATTTCGCATCATAGGTGCGTCTGCATCGTAATAGATTTCGAAAAAGTGTGGAAAATGAGAATGTCCCGAAAAGACATAGTCGTATTCTTTATAGGCTGAAAAATCATCCGAGGGTCTTATCGCTTTCCAGTAGATATCTTTAAGACTTCCGTGAACTGCGAGGCATTTTAAATTTCCCAGAGAAAATTCATATATTCCGTCATTTGTCATCTCATTTTTTATATATGAAAAGGATTTTTCAGAGAGATTGTTTCTTGTGAACAATGCAGATTCTCTCCCTCTTTCAGAAGAAAATCTTTCGTATTCTTCATTCATAACGGCACTTTCGTGATTTCCCCATATATTGCATATCAAAGGAAGGGGAATTTCTTTTATCATTTCTATTACTTCATCGGAATGAGGGCCATAGTCTATGATATCGCCTAAAATAATTATACTTTCGGCGCCGTTTTTCTTAACACTGTCAAGAATAACGGAAAGTGCCTCAAGATTTCCGTGGATATCCGATAAAATCGCTGTTTTCATAAGTTTTCTCCTCCCTTTCCTTAAAATGTAATTACAGATATATACATTATACAATGAAAAGACTGTTTAGTCAATGAAAACAAAAAATACAGATACTTTACTAAACTTTTTATAATTACGGCCGATATACTATAATGGTGGATTATATAAAAACAGGAGGTTTATAATGGCTATAATAGATACACACACAAGAAACGCAATAGATCATCCTACTGCTGTAAGACTTCTTGATATCATCCTGAATGATGAAAATATAAGTGTGTTTTTCAGGCATTTCGGCTGGAATAAAATCGCAGTCTGTGGAATGAGCCGTTTCTGTAAGGTTTTTATAAAACTTATGAAAGAGACCGACATAAAGATAGAATATATTTTCGATAAAAATTATCAGAATTTCTCTGACGGAAAATATATGGGGATTTCTGTTATCGGATACGATAAACTAAATGAAATGGAACTTCCTGATATGATAGTTGTTGCAAGCAATTATTATTATAATGATATAGTTGATGAACTTATTGAAAATAATGTTCCACTTGAAAAAATACTCAGCCTTAATGACGTTATTTTCGGAATGGAGAGACTTGAAAGATGAAAAAAGCAGGAATTATTACATTTCACTTCTGTGATAATTATGGTGCACTACTTCAATGCTATGCGTTAAGACACACAATAAATACTTTTCCTGATATAAACGCCGAAGTTATAAATTATAACCCCGGATTTATCTTTCCACAATATGCAGACTCTTCTATTCAGGAAAAATATCTTATGAAACTCGACAGATTTGATGAATTCAGAAAAGACTGCATAGGTGCTGTATCCCCTGTTATATATGATATCAATGACGCAGAAAAATATGATTATTATATAACAGGCAGTGATCAGGTATGGAACACCTCATTCTCTTTTATAAACAAACATTATTTTCTTGATTTCACTCCCGACAACGCAAAAAGAATTTCATATGCCGCAAGTATAGGGCTTCCCGTTGATTCGATGAAACTCAATAAAGATATGTTTGAAAAATACATCCCCCGTTTCGATTATATATCTCTCCGTGAAAAAACTCATATTCCCTTTGTTTCACAGTTTACTGACAAAGATGTCTGTTCTGTTCTCGACCCGACACTTCTCCTCAAATCTGATGATTATAATGAGTTATGTAAAGATACAAAACACCCTGATGGAGATTATCTCTTTTTATATTTTCTTGCCCATGATAATTCAGAACCTTTAATCATAAATTACGCAAATATGATCGCAAGAAAATTCAATCTTAAAGTTGTGTATTCTATGCCTGATGTTCCTACACGTTCGTTTAAAAACGAATCGGAATCCACTTTTCATTACGGGCCGAAAGAATTTGTTTCAGCAATAAAGCATGCAAAAATCGTTATCACAAATTCTTTTCATGGAACAATCTTTTCGATTTTACACCATACTCCTTTCTTTACATTTCTTGTTCCGAGTATGCAATCAAGAATAACTAACCTTCTCGGAGAAACAGGTCTTTCAGACAGAATTATCTATGGATACAGACCTCTTTCTGACGATATGCTTGATGTTGATTTCAGCAAGGCAGACGCTGTTCTCGAAGAAAAGAGAAAAGAATCAATGGCATTTCTGAAAAAAGCACTTGACATAGAATAAAACAAAATCCCCGTTGTCTTTAAAGACAACGGGGATGATTTTTTACTTTGTGATTTTTCTGCTTTCGATATAAAATCTCTTGTCTGCTGCGTGTCCCATTGAGAAGGTTTTTCTGGGTAAAGCACCGTCCTTGATAACTGTCGGGAAAAGTTCGCTCTTATTCATATCGGGAAGGATAAAGCCTATTCCGTTATGCTTGTCAGCGAGTTTCTTAACTGCGTCTGTTCCGTGGATATAGTCGATTTCTCCACCGTTTTCCTTAAGATATTTATCAAGGAAAATCTGTAATGAACCTACTGTGAGGTTTGAAGATGTGTTCTTTATAAACACTGTCTTTTCAACACCATTGTAGTAGTATGTAAACGACTGTTCTGTCTTTTCATCTGTAAGACCTAATTCTTCATTCATAGCAGAGATGAGTTTTTCGATGTCAAGATTTTTCACAATTCTGTGGATTGCTTCAAATTCGAGTGCCTTGCTGTGAAGGTTTACGATTTCAGCGAGTGCATATCTTGCAGGATGAGATGAAAAATCCTTATCGGGATTTTCCTTCTTTAAGTTTTCATAGAATGTCTTTGCTGTTGCGAGAGAATGGTTACCGTCACCCATAGCAAAAAGAAGAACGGGTGTATCTGTGAGATTATATTTCTTATTGAATTCATCCTTGTCGCCCAAGACTTCGAGTGCAGCCATAACCTTTTCCTGCATAGCCTTATCAACAAGATAACCGCTGATGCTTCCGCCACCCTGCATAAGATTGAAGTCATAGAGTTTCTTCATCTGTGATTTACATTCCGCGAGAGGTTCTATAACTGTATTCTTTTCGTCATCGATAAGAATCATTATGTGGGGAAGTTCAAGGGGTGCATTTTCTCTTACCTTTATTCTCGGGGGAATTCTTTCTATTACAGTTGCTTCTGTTGCTCTTACCTGTGATGTGCTTCCCTTTTCAAATGAATATTCCATAAGGTCAATTCCACCTATGATTCCTGCGCGGACAATGCCGTTACTCTGAACTCTTTCAACATAAATCATAGCGTCTTTATATTCTTCGAAAATATCGTCTGCCATATATTTGTTCATTTCAGCGTGGATTTTGTCGATACGCTCTGCTACATCGGGTTCTTCGAGATAAAGCTCGGGAAGAATGAGTTTTAATGTTGAAGGGCAGTCGCCTACTTCACTATAAACTTCATCCCAGTATTCAGGTTCACTTGTATACTGGTCACAAGCAACTACTGTCCATTTGTTCATATCGGCGTTTTTAGGAAGAAGTATGTCTGCCGGATTAAAAGCTGTTTTCATATTGACTCTCCTTTATTTTTGTTATGGAATAAAAACTGCCGTCAGATTATAATGAGACGGCAAGTTTTTTAAAACTTCGATTATTCTGTTGTGTAGTTATCGAAATAACCCTGGATGAATACTATGGGTGTTCCCTTATCGCCTGAGCCTGATGTAAGGTCACAGAGAGAACCTATGAGGTCTGTAAGACGACGGGGAGTTGTTCCTTCTGAAACCATCTGACCTACGAGGTTGTCATCCTTTTCCTGAATCTTGCCCTTGATAGCGTTTTTGAGTTCATCACCTGAAAGGTCTGAAAAATCGTTATCAGCAAGGTATTTGAGTTTGAGTTCGTTGGGTGTTCCTTCAAGTCCCTTTGTGTAAGCAGGTGAAACAACGGGGTCAGCAAGTTCCCATATCTTTCCTACGGGGTCCTTGAATGCACCGTCGCCATAAACCATAACTTCAACATTCTTTCCTGTTGCAGCTTTGAGCTTTTCTGCGATAGCGTCAACAACGGGCTGACATTCACGGGGGAAGAGCTTTACTCTGTCTTCATCGGCTTTATTTGAGCCTAAAAGACCATAGTTTTCGTTGTATCCACTTCCGTTTACCGACTTATTGAGGATTTCATCAAGACCGAATACGATTTCGGCACCTGATGCTTTAAGGATACGCTTTGTTCTCGCTCTTGTATGAATATCACAGCAGAGAACATTCTTTGTATATGAGAGAACTGCCTTAGGATTGTTTGCGAAAATAATTTCACATTCAGCACCACATTCACGGATAATGCTTTCATAGTATTCAACATAATCAACATTTGTGAATGTATGCTTTTCATAGCCGAAAAGTTCACGGTATTTTTCAAGAGTAAGAACATCTGTGTAAGGGTTAACGCCCTTTTCATCGAGTGCGTCAAGGCTAACGAGGTGGTTACCTACTTCGTCTGAGGGGTATGAAAGCATAAGAACGATTTTCTTTGCTCCCTTTGCGATACCTCTGAGGCAGATAGCAAAACGGTTACGGCTGAGAATGGGGAAAATAACTCCCACTGTTTCGCCACCGAATTTTGCCTTTACATCATTTGCGATATCATCAACTGTTGCGTAGTTACCCTGTGCTCTTGCAACGATAGCTTCTGTCATCGCAACGATATCTCTGTCACGGATTTCAAAGCCATCTTCCTTTGATGCTTCGAGAATTGAATTTGTAACGATTTCAACGATGTCGTCGCCCTGTCTGATGATAGGCGCTCTTACTCCTCTTGATATTGTTCCAACTGTACGGCTCACAATTAAGCACTTCCTTAATTTTAAAGATTTCGATTGATTTTTTCAATCACGAGTATCATTTTATCACATCTCAAATCGTTTTTCAATAGTTTTTTTACACTTTTTTACTATTTTTTTCAAGCCGTCTTATCCGTTTTTCCCTATTCTACGACAAATAAAGGCAACGCACCATCAGTTTAAAGTCATAAAATCGTCATTCTGCATAATTTAGTCTGGTAATACATTACTGTGATTGTATACGACAACTATGAGGAAAAAAATCGTTAAAAATTTGTTGTAAACGACAATTAACCATATTTGAGCCCCGAGAATACGATATTTTTGGTTATTATCACACCTCTGTTCCTCTTGAAAAAGTGTTAACAAAATGTTACAATAATTATGACAGATTACGACGCATTATGCAGAAAAAACAAGGAGGGATTTTGTGCTTTTGCGACTTATGGAAATTTTCGTTTTCTGGTATCCTGCCATAATGTCTGTGATGTGGATGGTAGGTGGGGTTATGTTTTACCTGACAAACGAAAAGAAAAAACCTATTCCTTTATATGAAACACCTATGGTTTCGATACTTGTTCCCTGTTTCAACGAAGCAGAAACAATCGAAAAAACTGTCGAAGAACTTTCAAAGATAAGATATCCCAATTTTGAGATTATCGCCATAAACGACGGAAGTTCGGATAATACCTCAGAGATAGTTTTAAGTCTTTTGCCTAAATATCACAACTTAAGATTTATCGACCTTAAAGAAAACAACGGAAAAGCAAATGCTCTTTATCTGGGGCTTTTAGCTTCAAAGGGCGAAATACTTGTAGGGGTTGACTCTGACTCTTATCTTACTCCTGATGCTCTCAATTATATGGTTCCGCATTTCACAACGCCTTTCAACAGCGAAAGAGTAGGCGCTGTAACGGGAAATCCGAGAGTAAGGAACAGAAACTCTCTTCTTGCTAAATTACAGCTTTGCGAATACGCAAGTATCATAAGCCTCATAAAAAGAACACAAAGAATATGGGGCAAGGTTATGACCGTTTCGGGCGTTGTTGTTGCATTCAGAAAACGTGCACTTATAGACTGTCGCCTCTGGGACAGAGATATGATAACGGAAGATATCGGCGTTACATGGAAGCTCGAAAAGAAATTCTGGGATGTAAGATACGAACCCCGTGCACTCTGTATGATGCTTGTTCCCGAAACTATAAAAGGGCTTTATAATCAGCGAAAGCGCTGGACAAAGGGTGGAATGGAAATACTTCGCCGACACGGAAACATCTTCAAAAGCTGGAAAACAAGAAGAATGTTCACTATCTATCTCGAACAGTTGCTTACTATTTTATGGGCAATATGCTGGCTGATACTTACGATACTTCTCGTTATCGGTCTTATCTTCAACGGAACATGGGATGCCCTGCCTTACATATGGAAAAGTTTATTCCTGTCACTCGTTTGTCTTATTCAGTTCTTTGTTGCTATGGCACTTGACAGAAAATACGATGAAAAGCTTATGAAAAATGCGATTGCTGCAATATGGTATCCGTTCTGTTACTGGTATATCAACGCAATAGTTGTTATATGTTCATTACCACTTCTTTTATTCAAGAAAAAGAAATTCGCAACATGGGAGAGTCCTGACAGAGGACTTCAATAACTGAGAAAAGGAGGGAGCCTTTATGAAAGACAAAGAAGAACGTTTTGTTGATGCCCGTTCAAGACCACACGGACAGAAAGTCGATTACGATTTTGATGACCACGTTATTTCAGGAAAACAGAAAAAATGGAAAAAGGTCATTGAATGGATACTTACCATACTCGGTTGGGCGATTATGCTTGTCTACGTTTTATATCTTGCTTACGGTATGCTCGCCGTTCATTTCGGATGGTATCTTCCCGAGTTCCTCTTCTTCACAAGAGGGATGATTTTTGAAATAAAAAGATATTTCTTCATTCTTTTCATAGCAGCGCTTATAGTTACTCTTTTTCTCATCATCTGGAAAAACTACAACTATCTGCGTTTCGGAAAACTTCACAGAAGAACTTTCCGTCCTGATGTTTCTGACGAAGAACTTATGGAGTTTTTTGAGATTGATAAAATGACAGTTGATAAATTCCATAACGAAAGATATATTCTTCTTCCGACAAATATCGTCCCCGAAGAAAGAGGAATCGGAGGAAAGGACGACAAGCAGGAAAAAGAAGAAAAGAAGAAAAAGAAAAAACAGAAATAACATTTTACCCAATGAGATTATTGTAAGGACAGCCCAATAATCTCGTTGGGATTTTTTATTTTTTATACATATTTAATTTCTTTACAGAACACAAAAAATATGGTATAATTTTAAGCGATATATTTTAAAGGAAAGGTGATTTTTATGAACGCAGGATTTATAGCAGCAGGAATAGCTGTCAGTGCAGCAGCACTTTTAACTGCAGGTTCGGCACTCACTGCAAATGTTCTTTTCAAAAAAGTTATTCCCCGTCAGGATGGCGTAAAGGTTGATATGGACGAAATGGCTGACGCACAGAAGTGGCAGGAATATATGAAGATAATTGAGCCTAACAAAGAATTCATGCTCTCTCTTCCAAAAGAAAGAATCGAAATAAAATCAAGAGATGACCTTAATCTCATCGGTGATTATTATCCGGCAGAAAAACCTTCTGACAATCTCGTTATCTGTTTTCACGGATACACAAGCCAGAAGATGAGTAACTGTTCTTTCGCTGCATTCATGCATAAACTCGGATTTGATTGTCTTTTGGTAGACAGCCGTTCACACGGCGAAAGTGAAGGCGCTTATATCGGATTTGGTATTCTCGACAGATACGACTGTATGTCATGGATAAACTATATCGACGAAAGATTTGATAAAAAGAAAAACATTCTTCTCTATGGTGTTTCGATGGGTGCTTCAACTGCTGTTATGGCAACAGGTTTTGATGATATTTCAAAGTCGGTTAAGGCTGTTGTTTCTGACTGCGCATTCACATCACCCTATGATGTTTTCTCACATATTTTAAAGAGAGATTACAAACTCTCTCAGTTCCCCGTTATGAATATGAACAACAGAATCTGCAACAAGAAAGCAGGATATGGCTTCAAGGATTATTCGACACTTGACGCTGTTGTAAAAACCGATATTCCCATTCTTTTCATTCACGGAAAAGAAGATGATTTTGTTCCCGTTTATATGACAGAAAGAAACTTCAACGCTTGTAATTCAGAAAAAGAACTTTTATATGTTGAAAACGCAGGACACGGTGCAAGCTATTATGAAAACCCTGCGCTTTACGAAGAAAAAGTAAAGGACTTTATCGGAAGATTTTTCACTCTTTAATCAAGGAGGTTAAATATGAAGGAATTTGAAGTAAACGGTGCTGTTTTAAAATGCTATCCCCTTACTGCTGCACAAAGAATTCATAACTACACAATCAAGTTCTCGGCTCATCAGGTTTTGAATATCGGCTCGGGATTTTATGTTCAGAACGATTTTGATATCGACGCTCTTAAAAAAGCAATCAAGATGGCTTATCAAGAATTTGACTCGATGAGAATAAGATTTTTAAAAGACGAAGATGATACAGTCTATCAGTATATCGTTCCGAATGACGACAGAGATATCCCCGTTTTCGATTTTTCAGACTGGAACGAAGAAGACGCCCACAACGAAATGAGAAGATGGACAGCTATCCCCTTTGAAAGATATAATTCACCTATGAACTATATCGCTATTATAAAGCTCCCCAACGGATACAACGGAACATATTTAAAAGTTGACCATATGACTATGGACTCAAGCTCGCTCATCATGTTCGATGAATATGTTTTGAAGGCATACTGTCATCTTGTTTACAATACAGAAATGCCGAAGCCTATGATGAGATATTTAAAGGCTGTCGAAAAAGACCTTGAATACGAAGCAGGCTCTGTAGCCTATAAGAAAGACGAAGAATTCTGGATGAATGAAATCACAAAGTCTGAGCCTATGTATACCGACTTCAACGGAATGGGAAGACTTATCACCCAGCGTAGAGAAAACAACAATCCCGACCAGAGATATGCTATGGTTGTAAGCAGAAATCCCGAAGCGGCTATTGCTGTTTATCATCTTGAAAAAGAACCTTCTGAAAGACTTATGCAGTTCTGTCTTGACAATAAAATTCCTATGGCGACACTTCTTCTTATGGGACTTCGAACAATCCTTTCAAAGTTCAACGGCGATGAAAAGGATGTTTCTGTAAAGAGCTGTGTTGCAAGAAGAGGAACACTCCTCGAAAAGAAATCGGGTGGAACAAGAATTCATTTCTTCCCTGTAAGAACATACATAGAGCCCGAAACAACTTTCCTTGAAGCTTTGGGAATTATTCAGGCAGAACAGAACAAACTCTTCCGTCACGCAAACTTTGACCCCATTGACTATACAATAAGAAGAGCGAAGCATTGGAAAAACGCTCCCGGAACGAGCTATGAAAGCCTTAGCCTTACATATCAGCCTATGACTTTACAGCGTAAAGAAAATGAAATGCCTGATATCAACTATAAAACAATGTGGTATACAAATGGTGTTGCAGGACAGCCCCTCTACCTTACCGTTATGCACAGAGCCGAGGATAACGGTCTTGATTTCAACTTTGAATACAGAAAAGACGCTGTTACCGAATACGAAATGGAATATCTTTATTATTACATCTGCCGTGCGCTTTTCAGAGGAATTGAAGACCCACAGCGTACAGTAGGCGAAATACTTGATATGATATAAGAGAAAGATAAAAAAGGAGTTATTATTATGTTTGAAAAATTTGCAGAAATCATCTCTAATTATGTTGACGTTCTCCCCGAAGAAGTTTCTGAAGATTCAAGATTTATCGAAGACCTCGGATTCAACTCATATGATTTCATGAGCTTTTTAGGCGAAATCGAACAGGAATTCGATATCGTTATTGACGAATCACAGGTTACAAATCTTCAGACAGTAGGCGACGCTATAAGATACATAGCTTCAATCAAGGCTTAATCCTTAAAGGAGAATTTTTATGAACAAGACAACAGTCAAGACACTTCGTGACCTTTATGAACGCGCTGCTGCCCTTTATGGTGACGGAATTTTCCTTAAAGAAAAGTGTGGCAAGGATATTGTTGAAAAAACATTCAATGATTTCAAATCAGATTGTCATAAACTTGCAAATTATCTTTTAACAGAAATCGGTGAAAAGTTCCATGCGGCAGTAATAGGCCCTACAAGTTATGCTTATCTTGTGAGCTATTTCGGCTCTGTTTCAACGAAGAACCCCATCGTTCCTCTTGATGCACAGCTTCCCTGCCCCGACCTTTGCGAACTTTTACAGAGAGCTGATATTTCTGTATTCTTCTATGATACAAAATACTCTCCTATGATTGACGCTATAAAGGCAAACTGCCCCGATGTGAAATACTACATTCCCCTTCAGGAAACAGAAGGCTCTGTCTCAACAGAAAAGATTGTTTCTGAATACAATGAAGCTGAAACGCTCCCTGAAATAAATGAAGATGACCTCGCAGCGATAGTATATACATCAGGAACAACAGGAAAGAGCAAGGGCGTTATGCTCACTCACGGCAACCTTATCGACAATACAATGTGCTGTGAAAACGAAAGTACTCCCGAAGAAACAACAATGACCGTTCTTCCTATTCATCATGTTTACTGCTTTACATGTGATATTCTCTTAGGGCTCCGTTACGGAACAACAATCTGCGTAAACGACTCTATTATGAGAATTGCTATGAACCTTAAACTTTTTCAGCCTACAATCATTCTTCTCGTTCCTATGATTGCAGAAACCATCTTAAAGCAGATTAAAGCTGCATCAGCTGCTAAACCCGAAATTCCCCCTCAGATGATAGCGCAGGCTGTTTTCGGTGGAAGACTTAAAGGTATTTACAGTGGTGGTGCTTATCTCGCACCCGAAATTCAGAGTGGATATAAAGAACTCGGTATTCCCATATCACAGGGTTATGGAATGACAGAATGTTCTCCCCGTATAACATCATCACTCTTTACAGATGAAAGCTTCGGCGATGTAGGAACAATAGTAAAGGGTTGTGAAGTTAAAATCGAAGATGGCGAAATCGTTGTCAAGAGTCCCTCTGTTATGAAGGGATACTATAAAGACCCCGACGCTACTGCCGAAGTTCTTACAGTTGACGGCTGGCTTCACACAGGTGACCTCGGATATGTTGAAAACAACCATGTTTTCATCACAGGAAGAAAGAAAAATCTTATCATTTTAAGCAACGGCGAAAATGTTTCTCCCGAAGAAATTGAAAACAAGTTTGCAGGAAAAGATATGATTGCCGAAGTTATGGTTTATGCCGAAGAAGGCTTCATAACAGCAGAAATCTTCCCGAACGGAGAATATTTCAAGGATAAATCAACCGATGAAATAAATGCAGAAATTTCTGAACTTATAAAAATGATAAACACAACAGTTACATCAGCAAAAACAATCAGAAAAATTCGCATAAGAAACGAAGAATTTGATAAGACTACTTCTAAGAAAATCAAACGTCAGCAGACTAAACAGGGCGACCTGATATAAGGAGAAATTATATGACATATGTAGAAATTTTTAACAAGACAAAAGAAATCGTTATGAAGAGCGATGTAAGCAATATGGGTGGACATCTTGCTGTTCAGGTAAATATCGAAGGTGAAGGCGAAGGCGCTTTCTATATCGAGCTCAAGGACAGACAGGTTTTCTGTGAACCCTATGAATACTACGACAGAGATTGTAAATTCATTATGGGCGCAGAAGATTTCCTTAAACTCATCGAAGGTGAACTTGACCCCGTTTTTGCTTTTACAGTAGGCAAGCTCAGGATAGAAGGAAGCGTTGAAAAGGCGCTTGAATTCAAGAATATTGTTGACACAATAAAGAAGGAAGAAAAGCCTGCCAAGAAAAAGACTTCAAAGAAAAAAGCATAATGTTTAAACTCTACTTTTATTCTGACTTTGAAAAACTTTCTGATAAGGAACTTTCTGAAATCATAAACGCCATGCCACAATCTGTTAAAGAAAGGGCAGGAAGATATAAAAAAGAAGAGGACAGAAAAAAATCATTCATCTGTTATAATCTTCTGAAAAATGCCATTGAAAACGACTATGGAATCAGCAGTTTTGAACTTTTCTTTTCAAAAAAAGGAAAGCCTTATCTTAAAAACAGAAACGACATTTTCTTCAGCATAAGTCATTCAAAAAAATGCTGTGTATGCGTTGTATCCGACAGAGAAATCGGTGTTGACGCAGAAGAAATAAAGCCCTTTTCGCAAAGACTTGCTGAAAAGGTCTGTTCAGAAAATGAACTTATACAGATTGAAAACTCCCCCGATAAAGCGAGGGAATTCACAAAAATCTGGACCCGAAAAGAAAGTTTCATAAAGATGACGGGAGAGGGTTTTTCTCACGGTCTTAAAGAAGCGGATACGACAACGAAAAAATTCTTTTCAGAAGAAAGAGAAGGTTTGTTTATTTCCGTCTGTGAAAGTGAATAAGTAAAATGGTATCGTCTTTCAGAACGATACCATTTTTGTTTATGAAAATTTTTTCAGAATCGACATATTTTATCCGAAAAATTTCCCGTTTGCTATATTGTAACAGATTTTTTGTTGTGGTATAATTATTCTATATTACTGTATATAAAATCGGAGAACTGTATATGAAACCACTTAATAAAATAATCAGCAGGTATATGTATAGAATAACTGCTATACTTGTTTTTCTTATAGTCTTATTGCTGTTCTTTGTTCAGCTTTTTACAGAACAGTTGCGCGCAGTTGACGATGCACATCTGACCTTACAGCAGATGGAACAGGTTGTTGAAGAAAATCAGAAAGAACTTAAAGAAATAGAAGAAGAATATTATCAGACCTGCCTTAACAACGCAGAAATTGTTTCGAGAATTCTTGAAAGTGACCCCGACGCGATAAACAACATCTACGAACTGAAAAGAATAGCAAAATCGGTTGAAATCGACGAAATACATATTTTTGACGAAACGGGAAAAATCTATGCGGGAACTCACCCGAAATACTATGGTCTTACATTTGATTCGGGCGAACAGATAATGTTCTTCAAACCTATGCTTAAAGATAAATCACTCAAACTTGTTCAGGATATAACCCCTAACACTGCCGAAAGCAAACCTATGCAGTATTCTGCTGTATGGAGTAAGAATGGTGAATTCATCGTTCAGATAGGAATGGAACCTGTCAATGTTATGAAAGTTACCGAAAAGAATGAGCTTTCGTATATCTTCTCACTTTTCAGGGTAAGCCCTGATGCAAACTACTATGCTATCGACTGCAAAACCGAAGAAATCGTAGGTTCAAGCGTTGAACATATGATAGGCAGAAACGCTTCTGATGTCGGTTTTAACATGGAAAGAATAGAAACCGACCCTGACGGTTTCCACAACAAAATCGACGGAACTCTTTGTTTCTGTGTATTCGAACAGGTCGGTGAAAACTATCATATCGGGCGTGTTGTCAACGCAGATACCCTTTATCGCAGAACACCTATGACTGTTTTCTGGGTAACGTTTGCTCTTATAATCCTTTCTGTAATACTTGCGAATGCAATGATTAAGTATATGGATAAATGCGTCGTTAAGGGAATACACGATGTAAACGAAAAATTACAGTCTATTTCAGAGGGCAACCTCGAAGAAACAGTTGATGTTAAAAACAGTAAGGAATTTATGGAACTCAGTTCCTATATCAACGAAATGGTGAAGAGTCTTCTCGCTAACAACGAGCGTATGTCTTATATTTTAAGCAAGACAAATCTTCATATCGGAACATATGAATTCGGTGGAAAGATGAATAAGGTGAGATACACCGAAAGCATTCCTCTGATTTTCGGAAAAGACGAAAAATCAATGACAGCACTTTCTTCTGACAAGGGCAAATTTTCAGCATTCATCGAGGGAATAAAAACAAACCCTGTTAAAAACGAAACGGGGATTTATCAGATGGGTGAAAAATATATCCGTATTGAAGAAACCGAAAACGAAGGTATTGTTTTCGGAATAGTCGTTGATGTTACCGACGAAATAAAGAAGCTTAAAAGTATCGAAAGAGAAAGAGATGTTGACACTCTGACAGGTCTTTATAACAGAAGAGGGCTTACAGAAAAACTCGATGAACTTTTCACAGACAGAGAGGCTTTGGGTCAGAATGCCGTTATTATGATAGACGCTGACGGTCTTAAACAGATAAACGACACCTACGGTCACGAAAAGGGTGATATCTATCTTAAAAAGATAGCAGATATCATAAACAATTTCGGTATAAAAAGCAGTATCGCTTCAAGACAGGGCGGAGATGAATTTGTTCTCTTCCTTTATGGATACGACAGCGAAGAAGAGCTTATGAAGGCTATCGAAACGCTTCAGTATATCCAGAATAACAGCAAGGCCACTCTCGAAAAGGGGCTTACGGTTCCACTTTTATTCTCGCTAGGCTTCGCTATCGCAGAAGAAAATTCTGATTATCAGGATCTTTTCAAAATTGCCGATGAAGAAATGTATAAAAACAAAACCGAACGCAAGAAGAAACAAAGAGAAAATAAGGAATAAAAAATACTCCCTGCAACCAGATAGGTTGTGGGGAGATTTTTTATGGATTATAAATTTTTATCGGTTCTTCCCAGAGGATTTTATTTTCATCAAATCCCATTCCGATAAGATTCTGTCTGATTGATTCTGCAATTTTTTCGTTTTCAACAGCTACGATAATATAATCGAAATCTGCGTTTTTAAGTTCCTCATCGGGATGCACGGGGAAATCATTGTTATAGAGTTCATAATTTCTGTCAACCCATACAGAAGGTGCACCGCCCTTTGATTTTTTCATCTGTAAATAATAGTTTTTTCCGACAACACCCGCGCCATAAAGCGCTGTTTTTCTTCCCTCAATTTTATTGAGAAACGGGCTTATGTATCTCATAATCATACATTCGGGATGAAATCCCATTCTTCCGGGTGCGTATGACAATATATAGGTAATTCTATGATGTAATTGTTTTATCAACGATTCAGAATGTTCGCTTTCTTTAAAAGCTTTTATAAGCGAACTATAAAGATTGTTAAGATTAAGAAGATATGTAGGATGAATCCTCTTGACACAGGAATCTGACCTGTCAAGATAATAATATCCACATATATCCGAATAATTTACAGATCTGCATTTAATCGTATATTTTAATATAAAATCTATATCTTCATTAAAAAACAGCGATGTATCAATTTCTTCAAAGGTTTCTCTTGCTATTTCTGATTTATATAACTTTGAGCACATATAAGGGAAAACACCCATAGGTGAATCCGATGAAGAATCTGTTGCATAGAGCATATTTTCTGCTATATAATTTACTTTTTCAGGAGTATTGTAAAGTCCTTTCGGAACAGCATTTCTGTTGATGGTAATTGTTTTTCCTTTTTCAACATAATGGTCTGCCAGCAAAAGATCACAGCCGTTTATATTGTTATACAATTCTTCAAAGAAAGACTCGCTTACCCAGTCGTCTGAATCGATAAATGTTACATATTCTGATGTCACATATTTCATTCCGTTTTTTCTCGTCATTACAACGCCCTGATTTTCCTGACAGATATATTTTATTCTGCTGTCAAGTTCTGTATATCTTTCGCATATTTCACCTGATAAGTCTTCCGAACCATCATTTACAAGAATAATTTCTATATCGCTGAGTGTCTGATTCAAAACGCTATCTATACATTTCGGGAGATACTTTTCAACATTATAAACAGGTATTACAACTGATATTTTTGGCATTTCTATCCCTCCGAATTTTATTGTCTGTCATTTATCATAACAACCCGAGAATAAATTGTGCTGTTCTTTCACTCGCGTGACCATCTTCGTTCACACCGTATTTTTCCATAAAAGCATCTACATTTTTTACATAACTATCATTGTCAAAATTCCTGATGATTTCAGAAAGTTCTTCATTCGTTTCTGCTATAGGGAAAGGCAGTGTGTCATAATCTATAAGAAGTTCTCTTTCTTTATTTATATATTCATTACGGTCAGGTGAAAACAGAAATACAGGCTTTCTTACAAATGCAGGTTCAAACATTATGCTTGAATAATCGGTTATCATTATATCAGACACCGCCACAAGCTCCTGACTTTCAGGATAATCACTCACATTTATTACAAACTCATTTTTTTCTATCGTAACATTTTCAGAAGCAACAGACGGATGTAATCTTAAAAGTATGCACCATTCGCCACCCATAGATATATCCAACTGTTTTTTCAGATTGAGGAAATCAAGTTCTATATTGTTGATTGCAACATAACTTTTTTCAAGGTCATTTCTGAATGTAGGTGCATATAAAGCGATTTTTTTACCCTTGATGTTATACATTTTTCTTATTTTTTCGCTGTAAATATCACCTGAAAACAATATATCAGAACGCGCCGAACCGAATTTGAGTGCTGTTCCTTTGAATGCAAAATATTTTTTGCAGGTTTCAACATCGAAATCGCTTCCTGCAATCAGATAATCCATCTGACTGCCTTCTCTGATAATATCATTCTTTTCATAACCGCCCCTGTACTCTTCAAGCAACAAACCGAAGCTTTTAAGTGTAATACTTGACCAGTGTTTTACCTGTATATATATCTGTTCAGGGCGTTTTCTGGCAGGCAGATGTATCAGATAATCGAAAACCCATATATGTGCCGTTTCCATTTCATAAATAACTTTTTTCAGGTTATTCATATAAACAAGGCGTACTCCATCGGGAACGCTTATATTCATATAATTCACAAGCCAGACTATATCAAGGTCTTTATTGATTTCAAGTAATTTTTCTGTAATATATTTTCCGTGGCCTGAATATGTTCCCATATTTCTGAAAACAATTTTTCGGGGATTGATTTCTAACCCACAACAATGTTCAAGGTAATCATCTTCAGATTCGTCGCCAGAATATGATTCATCTTCATCAGAAAGCGAGTTTGCTTCCATTATAAGCATAACATAATTATTATATATTCCGTAACTTTCAAGAAAACATATTATATTTTCATAATTCTGTGTAACAGTTATAAGAACTGCAACATCATCAGAATTGTAATTTTTCAATATTTCAGGGTCAGAAATAACATAATCCTTATATTTTGTTTCTGATAAGTTTGAATACATATTACTTATCTTTTCGCCCTGTTTGATATGATTTTTATCAAGAAAAGCCTCTATTTCAACTTTTTCCAATTTGGATTTTCTTTCAAAAAAGCAATCCGCAGCCTCACCCATCCCATATACAAACAGTTTTTTGTCCGAACAGATTTTGAAAAAATCTTCCCATTTCTGATTTTTTATCTTTTCGTTATCTGTATTATGATAACCTTTCATTATGGTTCTTTGGATAACATCCTTCATCGGTAGAAAGATCTCCTTTCTGACATAGGGTTTAAGGCATATTCATAAGTTCTTTTACCTCTGCTATTCTTTCGGGATATTCACTATTTGTTCTTTCATAGGCATCAAAATGTTTTCTTATAACCGATTTTATTTCATTGACTTTATGAAGATAATCATTTTCATATGACATTTTAAGCAGAAGACTTGCATGATAAACGAGAAAGCGCTTTACATAATCAATTATATTTTCATCAACATTGTTTTCATAAAAAAGTTCCGCTATTCTTTCATAAGCGATAAGAGTCCCCATACTATCTATTCTCAATTTATAGCTATGATACGCGGAAGTTTCTCTCTGAAAATAATGATATAAACGTTTATTTGTATAAACAATTTTTTTAGAAAGCATAAGAACATATGCCAGAAAAAGTATATCCTCTGTCATTACCATATTTTCATCAAAGAGAATATTATTTTCTTTTATCACAGATGCCCTGAAAAGTTTCATACATATATATCCCGGAACATTACGATGTTTATCCCTGATAAAAAGATATCCGAGAAAATCTTTTACAGGCATAGGACATTCAGGAACCTCTTCAATATTTTCCATAAGAACTATCTCCCCGTCCGGATAATCCTTTGAATACCCACAGGTTGCTATATCTATATCATATGATGTTATCATAGAAACAAGTTTTTCATACATATCGGGTTCGATAAAATCGTCTGAATCAACAAATCCTATGAAATCACCTGTTGCAATTTCAATTCCCTTATTTCTTGCAGATGAAACGCCACTGTTTTCTTTATGTATAACAATTATTCTTTCATCAACCATCGCGTATTTATCACATATTTCGGGGCTGTTATCGGTTGAACCGTCATCTATAAGGATAATTTCAAGATTTTTATATGTCTGATTTATAATACTGTCAAGACATCTGACAATATATTCTTCTGCATTGTAAACAGGAACAATAACCGACACTTTATAATCCATATTTCTACCACCTATAAAAGTTTTATTTCAGTTACCGGATGAACTTTTCTTTTTTCTTCAGGTGGAAACTCCATATAATCACCGAATTCAAAAGATAAATAACCATCGGCATTTTTTAGTCCTTTGAAAAATTCCCCTTCAAATTCATAATCGGCAGTTTTTTCAAACCAACTTCTAAGATAAGCATACTGATTATTAGGGACCGGAAATGTAAGAACTCTTACCACTCTTGTTTTCTTTATATTGCTTATCGAAACAAGACGGTCATAAAGATTGTGAACGCTTTCTTCAGGAATTTTGCTCAGAAGAGAATATATTCTTCTCATAAAAATCGATTTATCAGAATATTTTCCTACTTCTGACCATAATAATTTTCTCACGCAAAAACAGATAAAATTATGAATACATCTGAGATAATAATTATCGGGAGTATTGTCAAACGGGAAAATATCTATGAAAACTCCTTGAAAATAAGGCATATGTTCCTGATTTTCGCGAAGAAAAAGTGTATCTTTCATTCTGAGTTTTCCATATCCCCAGCGATACCCTTCGGTGTTTCTATGGTCCTGAAAAACAAATCTTTCTGTGTCAAGGTCCTTTTCACAGGCTTTACGGAATTTTTCATATTCAGAACGAAGAAGCGCAACATCTGCATCATCATCCCAGGGGATATAACCTTTATGACGGACCGCACCCAAAAGTGTTCCTGATATTATGCTGTATTTTATTCCGTTTTTATCACAGATCCGACGAAATTCACGAAGCAGTTCAAGTTGTGTTAATTGAAGTTTTCTGAGCATTTCATTATCAAGATATATCATTTATAAAATACCTTTCGTATTATCTGCTTTGTTTAAGAAATTCTTCGATTATTCCCGCTATCGCAACAGATTCTTCTTTAGTAAGTCTGAAATCTCCCTTTTTATTTCCGTTTATAAGAGAAACAAAATCACTGAGTTCGTATCTTAAACCGAATTTAAGGAATACCTCGGAATATTTTTCGATATTGTTGGAAGTCGGATCGTAGCCATGTCGTTCTGTGAGCCAAGGAGTTG
>JAZNQY010000032.1:0-9680 GCA_045590375.1 Oscillospiraceae bacterium
CTAAGGCGATTATTATTCCAAGTGTGAAAAATCCGCCTGCGGGACGTGCGATAATTGTAACAGGGTTTGTGATAAAGGGAATATCAAGACCAAACCACGAACCTGCTCCTATGATTTCGCGGAGAGTTCCCATAAGGAAAAGGGCGAGGGTAAAGCCTATGCCCATTCCTAAACCGTCTAAAACGGAAGCTAAGGGCTTATTTTTTGACGCGAACATTTCTGCTCTTCCGAGAATTATGCAGTTTACTGTTATAAGGTCGAGATAAACGCCTAAAAGTTCACTGACGGGTGGGAGAAATCTCGCTAAAACGAGTTTTACTATTGTTACAAATCCTGCGATGATTACTATATATGCAGGAAGTCTTACCGACTTTGGAATGAAATTTTTTATAAGCGAGATAAGAAGGTTTGAGCAGATGAGGACAAACATTGTTGAAAGTCCCATTCCGATTGAACCTTTGACCGTTGCTGTTACGGCAAGGGTAGGGCACATTCCTAAAAGCCCCACAAGAGTAGGGTTTTCTTTTACAATTCCCTTTATAAATTCATAGAAATAATCGGGGGAGTTCTTTTTTTCGAGAACGGTGGTTTCTTGTTTAGTTGACACTGAAAATATCCCCCTTTCTTTCGTTATAGGTATTCATAGCGATTGATATTGCATTTATCATTCCTTCTGATGAGAATGTTGCACCCGAAACGATATCTGCTGAAAAATCGGGTGAGTCAACACCTATGAACTGAGAAAGATAGATGTCTTCTGTAACTATTGTTCCGACGCCTTCGGTTTCTTTGCAGGAAAGAACCTTTACTGAAATGATTTCACCGTTTTTAATTCCTACAAGAACATTGAGGCCATCCTTTGCATAGCCGTTTACTGTTATTTCGAAAGCACAGAAATGCTTTTTCTTATCGACGATTACTGATTTTACGCCTTCTGCCTCGATATCGGGGAGGATGACGCAATCCGAACTGTCGCCTATCATGGCGTCAAGTTCTGTTCTTACTGAATCGGTTATTATTCCTGTTGTGTCGACATAGGTGAGCTTATATACGCCTACTATGAGAAAACACATCACAAAACATATAACACAGAGAACAAGAGGTGGTTTGATATATTGCATGATTTTATTTTCAGCCATTGTTCTTGACCTCCTTTACCATACCGAAAGGCTTTGTTCTTGTAAGTCTGTCGATATAGGGAGTAAGAAGATTCATAAGAAGAATAGCGAATGATACGCCTTCGGGATATGCCCCGAATGTTCTTATGAGGAAGGTTATAAGTCCACAGCCTATGCCGAAAATAACCTTACCCTTTGTTGTAACGGGTGATGTTACATAATCGGTTGCCATAAAGAAAGCACCGAACAAAAGCCCTCCCGAAAGGACATGATAGAGTGGATCTCCACCTGAAACTGCTGTGAGGAGAGCGAGTGTTCCTATAAATGTAAGAGGAACAGCAGGAGAAATCACTCTTGTCATGAGAAGAAAAATTCCACCCAAAATAATCGCTACTGCGCAGGTTTCGCCGATACATCCTCCTGTTTTGCCGAGGAAAAGGTCGATATAATCAACGGGGGGAGAAATTTTTCCTACAAACCCGGCTGAACTGCTATAAGAAACGAGCCATTTTTCAGCAAGTGGAGTAGGTGATGTCAGAAGGTCTGCTGTTGTATACCAGAAGGGTTTTACCCATGTTGACATTTCTTTTGTGAAAGAAAGGGTAAGAACAAGTCTTCCGACGATAGCAGGGTTTGCAAAGTTCTGACCTATTCCTCCGAAAAGCTGTTTTGTTATTACTATCGCTACAAAACAACCTAAGACTGCCATCCATAAAGGAAGCGTTACGGGAAAGTTGAGTGCGAGGATTATTCCCGTTACTGCTGCTGAAAAGTCTGTGATTGTGTTATCTCTTTTCATAATCTTTCTGCAGAAGAATTCAAAGAGAACAGAACTTGCAACGCAGGTTAAAACAAGGATTAAAGCACGAAGCCCGAAAATTACAGTTGCTGCGATAATCGAGGGGATGAGTGCTATAATAACCAGCGTCATGATTTTAGTTGTTGATGAATTTCCCCTCTGGTGTGGTGAGGGGGAAACTATGAGTTTTTCCAAAATATATTCAATCCTTTCGGGGATTTATTTAATCATTTCTTTAGGTGATTTTACATTGAGAAATTCTTTTGCAAGACAGTTTGTTTCTGCAAGAGGTCTTTTAGCAGGGCATACATAAGAACAAGCGCCACAGTTCATACAAAGATTTACACGAAGTGTACGGAGTTCTTCTTTGTTTTTGGTGTTGTATGCCTTTTCGAGTTCTAAAGGCATAAGATTTACGGGGCAGACTTTTATGCATTTTCCGCATCTTATACAAGGTGATGAAACGGGTGTATCATCGGATTTCAGAGCGAGTAGTGCGTTATGGGTTTTTACTATCGGTGCATCGGGGTCTGACATACAGACACCCATCATAGGTCCACCCATAATGAGTTTTCTGTAATTTTCTGCGTTGGCATAATCTAAAATATCGCCTATTGTCGTTCCGATTAAAACTTCGATATTACAGGGCATTCCGACAGCGTCGCCGTCGACTGTGAGTCTTCTTGAAACGAGGGGCATACCTGTTTTCATATAGCGATTTAAAAATCCTACGGTTGAAACATTGACAACGAGTGCGTTTTCTTCGGATGTTATCTGGTTTTCTTTTATCATTCTTCCCGTTGTTGAGAAAAGAAGCATCTTTTCAGCGCCCTGAGGATATCTTGTAGGTAAAGTTACTACATCAATGTTATCATCCTTTGCTGTCATTCTTGTAAAAAGTCTTATGGCAGCAGGCTTATTCTTTTCGATACAGAGTTTCGCTCTGTTTATATGCATATTTTCGAGGATGAGTTTTATGCCGTCGTAGATATCGGCAGTGTTTTCCATCATTTCACGATAGTCGGATGTTATATAGGGTTCACATTCGGCTGCGTTTATGATGAGAGTGTCGACATGGTTATCATAGCTGAATTTTACATGAGTAGGGAAACCTGCTCCGCCGAGTCCTACTGCGCCACTTTCACGGATGGCATTTATAAAATCCTTTGTTGTTTTTATTTCGGGTGGCTTTATATCTTCGTGGGGAGTCTGCTTGCCATCGGGTTCTATCACGACTGCTTTACAGAGTTTTCCACCATGTAGAAGATGGTTTTTTATCTCCTTTACAGTTCCCGATACGCTTGAATGAACAGGAACGGACATAAACGCATCGCTGTCACCGATTTTTTGTCCTAAGAAAACTTTATCGCCGACTGAAACGAGTGGAACGCATGGTTCGCCCATTCCCATTCCCATAGGAATAACAACCTTTGCAGGAAGTGGGAATGCGACAGTTGTTTCTGATTCGGTGTTTTTGTTGTGTCTTAAATGGACACCGTTAAAACTTCTGATGTTCATAGATTACTCCTCTTTGACCGTCTTTTTAACCACCTTTTCTGCAAGGGGCATAACGGCTTTTATTGCTGTTCCCGTTATTGTTCCTGTTATTATTGCAGAAACAACCAGAACGGGCAGGTAGAATAATGTGTTTATATTTTTCATAATGACAGACGCCATGATTATCTGACCGACATTATGTGTGAGTGCTGAAAGGACGCTTATTAAAATAAGCGAATTTTTTTCTGATTTTAAAAGAAGTATTGTTACAAGGAATGCCAGAATCCCTCCCGAAAATGAAAGGAGTGAGGCTGTTATTCCTTTTGTCACGAGGATAAAAAGTGATTTCAGAAGGGTTATTATAAAACCCTCTTTTTTTCCGACAGTGAATATTGTTAACATAACAACTATATTGGCGACGCCTATTCTTACTCCCAAAGGGAGAGGCGCTGAAATAACAGAGTCTACTGCTGAAAGGGAAAAGGTAAGCGCTGATATTATTCCCATAAGGGCGATTTTTTTCGTTTTCAAGACATCACCCCACTACAATATCGGCAGAAACTTTATCTTCTGAAATTACCCTCACGGAAACCTTTTCGGGAAGGCAGATTATTGTTTCGCCGTTTCTTTTTATAGCTCCCGTTTTTACACATATCTTATCGGGGCAGGGCGAAGAAATTACGCAGACGGAATTTTCTCTTACGGAGAATGTTATTTCGTTTATCGAAAATTCTGTATCTTCTGAAAGAGGCACTGTTTTTACTACATTTCCGTCGCAGGAGATTTCGGCATAAGTTCCGTCATCCTTAAAATTTATCATAAGAAGAATTATCGACGGAATGAGTATCAGAAGTATTATTGCAATATCCCTTATGGTTATAAGTTTCATAATGAGTACCCACTGTTTTCGTATGGTGTGAATTCAAGCCCTTCTGAAACATAGAGCTTTTTGTTTTCATCGGCAACGACTATTTTGTAGTTATCTGATGAGAGATGTCTGCTTAAATTTTCTGTTCCACCGATGAAGATATCTGTTGCTAAAAAATCTGATTTTATACCACCGTTTTCGCCATAGCAGAGAACTGTTACGGAAACTATATCGGTTTTGACGGGGTAGCCTGTTTTTGTATCTAAAATATGGGAATAGGTTTTGCCTTCGGCTTCGAAAAAGCGTTCATATCCTCCTGAGGTTGAAACAAAACATTCTTTTGTTTCTATCATTCCGAGAGGGATATTTCCATCAGGATTTTTTATCTCTATCTTAAAATCAGTTCCGTCGGGTTTTTCACCGAAAAGAAGAGAGGAACTTCCTATTGAAACTATTGCGTAAGAACATTCTTTTTCAGAAAGATTTTTATACACAAGGTCACAGGCGTAGCCTTTTGCTACTGCACCGAAATCGAGTTTTGTTTCTTTTTCTTTAGAAATGATGCCGTTTTTCAGAGAAATTTTTTCGTAGCCTGTGGTGGAAATCGCTTTTTTTATTTCATCTTCAGAAGGAACGGTTTTGTTCCCCGATGAAATGCCCCATAGAGAAGTAAGTTCGCCCGATGTTATATCAACATTTTCTCCATAAAGAGAAACGAGGGAAAGTGTTTTTTCTGTGATGTCATATATATATGCGTTATCGGTTTCTTCTATTTCGTTAAATTCCATAAGTTTTCCTGAATACATATCAAGAGAAGAATTACATGAAAGAATGATGTCTTCGGTTTCTTTTGTATCGACATCGGATTTTATGGAACAGATAGTATCCATAGCGAAAAAATCGGATGTATGAATCTGATTTTTCTGACATCCCGAAAAAATCATAACTGTTGAAATGATAAGGGGAACGAATGATTTTTTCATTGAAAACTCCTCCGAAAAAACGATATACATATTTATAATATCACAACACGCTGTTTTAGTCAATAAACGCAGGGACAAAAAAATCCCTGCCGATGAAAAACGGCAGGGCAAACAAAGAAAGAGGATTTAATTCATGTCGTTACGACAATAATTTATTGATTTATGGAAAAAAATATGGTATAATACTATGTGATTATTTTTTTGTATCGTTGAGCGCCTGTATTCTCGATTCGCTGTTTTTAACGAGATTGAGAAGTGATGAAGCGTAACTCGGAAACTCTTCGGAAAGAGTCTTTGAAGTTATCAGAGGACTCATATCTTCATCGGCACAGTCGTTATCGGCAATTGTCACTCCCTTTGCGGCGGCTGTTGCTACTGCTTCTGAAATCCCCATCGCTGCCGAAGCACCGTTTGATGCGAGGATTTCGGGGACTGTGAAGAAAAGCTGGTCGTTTCTGGGGTTTGCTATATAGGCTACTCTGAACATTCTGTAAATGGCAAGCATTATGAAGTTAGAGGTTTCTTTTATGAGTGTCTGACTTCCTGTTTTCTGAACGAGTGAGAAAAGAATATTGAGAGAATTGACGATGAGTTTTTTATTGAAAGAAATCATTACTCCGTCTGTCTTGATATTTCCCTCAGCTTCGGGAATGTCGTTATAAGAGATTGTCTTTCCAGCAGGGTCGGGTGAACGACCTAAAAGATAATCGCAGGAAACGCCGTAATAATCGGCAGCCTTGACAAGAAATTCAAGACCACATTCACGTATTCCTTTTTCATAATGAGAGAGGAGCGCCTGAGATACGCCGAGGTCGCTTGCAGCGTTTTTCTGACTGATATTTCTTTCCTTACGAAGTAATGTAATTATTCTCGGAAAATCGGAATTCAACCCCTCGCCCCCTTACATAATGAAATTACATTTTGTATTTTATCCGAAAAATATTATTTCGAATTAACGTATTGTAAATTATAGCCTATTCCTTACAGTTTGTAAAGGGAGAAACCTCAAAAAAAGTCGATAAAAGTTTCATTGAGGTTTTGGCTATTTTGCTTGATTTTTTCAACATTTTAATGTTGAAATCAATATGTGGCTGAGCGAAACACAAGATGTTGTGGAGGCACGGAAAAATAAGGGGTTATGTCAGAAAAAAATTCATAAAAGTGAAATTTTACAGAAAATGTCAAATTTTTATACATTTTGTATAATTTTATATAAATATAACCGAAAGGAAATGCAGTATGAAAAATTACAGATTAGTTGTTATAAGACACGGGCATACTGAAGGTAATGAAACAGCAAGATATATCGGAAAAACCGACATTCCACTTTCTAAAAACGGTCTTTCTGAAATCGAAAATATAGCTAAGGAATATGAATATCCTTATGTTGAAAAGGTTTATTCAAGCCCGACACTCCGTTGCATCCAGACGGCGAGAATACTTTTTCCCGATACAGAGCTTGTTACTCTTGACGGAATGAGAGAGCTTGATTTCGGGAATTTTGAAAACAAATCGGTTGATGAGCTTATTGACCTTCCCGAATACAAGGAATGGCTCAAAGGTGGGCTTGACAACAACGCACACGGTGGCGAAACAATAAGAGAAATGATAGGCAGGACTGTTGCTGCGATAAACGACATTTTAGAAGATATGATGTCGATGGAAATATATGATGCTGCAGTTATAACACATTCGGGGATTATAATGAATATGCTTTCATGTTTCGGACTTCCGAGAATGGAGCCTATGAAGTTTGCCTGTGATGTCGGAGAAGGCTATGTTATCGCATTCAACCTTCAGATGTGGCAGACGGGTGGGGTTTTTGAGATAATGGGAAAGGTTCCTGTTCCCAAAGATTACAATGAAGAAAACGAAGAAGATTAGGTTATACAAAACAACTGAAAGGGGGTAAATTCCATAAAGATTTCAGAAATAAAAAAATCTGCACTAAGAAGAATGAATGACTGTTTTCCTCAGGTTCTTATGGTTATGGTTATATCCCTTACGGCACATCTTATTTTTGCTCTTGCTGAATTTGCCCTTTTGCATTTTCTTGATATAAAGGGAAGTGAGATTTTTCCTGAAATGCCATCAGAAACTACTGTTATACTCATAACAAGCATAATAAGAACGTTTGCAGAATTTCTGGTTTTATCTCCGATAACTGTCGGAACGGCATGGTGGCTGCTTCACTGTGTCAGAGGAGAGAACAGTAATGTCGGGTTTATACTCATCTGTTTCTCGAATATGAAAATATATTTCCGTTCGATTATACTGAGGCTTTTTATAGGGTTTATAAAAGCAGTTGTTGCTATACCACTCGTTTTGTGTGGATATATAGAATATGCACTGATAACGGCTTTTGCAGATGAAAGTTATCGAAGTGGGACATATATAGCGCTTATAGTGTGCTGTACGCTTATACTCATATGCATCGCGCTCATATATATATGGGTTATCACTGATTTTTCACTCGTCAATTTCATCTTCACGATGAATCCCGATGACAAGATAATAAACATTATAAAAAAATCCTTTACGGCTATGAAATATCAGAAAATAAAACTGATTAAACTTGTATGCTCGTTTTTAGGATGGATTTTTACAGCTCCTTTTGTGTTCCCGTTGTTCTTTGCAGTGCCTTATGCGTCGCTCAGTTATGCAACGGTTGTTGATGAGATAATAGAAAAGGAAATAAGAAAAAATACAGATGATATGTTTAATAAAAAAACAATAGCGAGAAAGTAATTATACGGAGGTCATAAAATGGATATCAACAAGACTCTTGCGACGGAATTCAAGCTCAGACAGGAACAGATAGACAATACTGTTTCGCTTATTGACGACGGAAAGACAATTCCATTTATCGCACGATACAGAAAAGAAATGACAGGCTCACTGGATGATCAGGTTTTAAGACAGATTTTTGACAGGCTGACATATCTTCGTAACCTTGAAAAGAGAAAGGAAGAAGTTGTTTCTTCAATCACAGAACAGGAAAAAATGACAGATGAAATCGCTGCTGCTATCGAAAAGGCTGTTACTCTTGTTGAAGTTGAAGATATATATCGTCCTTTCAAGCCAAAGAGAAAGACAAGAGCTTCGGTTGCGAGAGAAAGAGGACTTGAACCTCTCTCTGTTTACATAATGCTTCAGAATATGAATGCCGAACCTGAAAAGGAAGCAGAAAAATTTGTTGACGCCGAAAAGGAAATTCCTGATGCAGAGGCTGCTTTACAGGGTGCTATGGATATTATCGCAGAGGATATTTCTGATGACGCAGCACTCAGAAAAACGCTCCGTGAGCTTTATTTCAAAAAGGGAACAATCACATCAAAGGCTGCTGATGAAGAGGCAGAAAGTGTTTATACAAATTATTATGACTATTCTGAACCTGTAAACAAAATTGCAGGACACAGAGTTCTTGCACTTGACAGAGGAGAAAAGGAAGATTTCCTTAAAGTTACGGTTGCTGTTACGGGTGATGAAGCAGAAAAGCTCGTATGCGACAAATATGTGAAAAATCAGAGCGTTGCGGCAGGATATGTTAAGCTTGCTGCAGAAGATGGATTTAAAAGGCTTATTGCTCCCTCAATAGAAAGAGAAATCAGGGCAGAACTTACTGCTAATGCAGCAGAACAGGCGATAAAGGTATTTTCATCGAATTTAAGACAGCTTCTTATGCAGCCTCCCGTTAAGGATTCTATTACTTTAGGTCTTGACCCGGGATACAGAACAGGTTGTAAGCTCGCTGTTGTTGACGGTACGGGAAAGGTTCTTGACACAGGTGTTGTCTACATAACAACGGGTGAAAAGAACAAGATAGAACAGGGTAAGGTTATCGTCAGAAGGCTTATTGAAAAATACGGCGTTACCGTTGTTTCGATAGGAAACGGAACTGCATCGAGAGAGTCAGAAAGCTTTATAGCATCACTCCTCAAAGAAATTCCTTCAAAGGTTTCTTATATGGTAGTTTCTGAAGCAGGGGCTTCGGTTTATTCTGCATCCAAACTTGCTGCAGAAGAATTCCCCGAATACGACGTTTCACTCAGAAGTGCCGTTTCTATCGCAAGAAGACTTCAGGACCCTTTAGCTGAACTCGTTAAAATCGACCCCAAGGCGATAGGCGTTGGTCAGTATCAGCACGATATGCCGAAAGCAAGAATGGATGAAGCACTTTCGGGTGTTGTTGAAGATTGTGTAAACGGTGTTGGTGTTGACCTTAACACAGCATCACATTCACTTCTTTCACACATCGCAGGCATCAATTCATCGGTTGCTAAGAATATCGTTGCATACAGAGAAGAAAACGGAAGTTTTACAGACAGAAAAGAGCTTCTTAAAGTTGCTAAACTCGGTAAGAAGGCTTATGAACAGTGTGCGGGATTTCTTAGAATTTCGGGCGGAAAAAATCC
>JAZNQY010000033.1:0-11542 GCA_045590375.1 Oscillospiraceae bacterium
GGTTTAGTTCTAGGAAACACGACGACGCCGTACTGGTGTACTGCTAGGAGTGTTGACGACGAAATAAGCCACGGATTTTCGTTTTACTCCTCTACTGTGTCTACGAAGATTGCATAAATACATTTCATCGCCTGTTCGAAATCATCATCTGAAACGCCGACGATGATGTTGAGTTCTGATGAACCCTGGTCAATCATCTTGACATTTATCTTTGCGTGAGCGAGTGCTGCGAAAATTCTTGCAGCAGTACCTCTCTGCTTTCTCATACCTCTACCAACGATTGCGATGAGGGCAATGTTGTGTTCAAGTTCGATATGGTCGGGATTTGTAGCAGTCTTGATTTCCTGTAAAATTCTTTCTGCCTTACCACCCATTGAGTTTTCGTTTACAAGAACAGACATTGTGTCAATTCCTGAAGGAAGATGTTCGAATGAGATATTGTTGCTTTCGAGAACTTCGAGAATTTTTCTTCCGAAACCGAGTTCTGAGTTCATCATATCCTTTTCGATGTTTATTGCACAAAATCCCTTTTTACCTGCGATACCTGTTATTGTATAGGGAGGAATGATGTCATCTGCGTTTGCAACAATCATTGTTCCTCTGTCAGAAGGAGCATTTGTGTTCTTTATGTTTATAGGAATACCTGCTGTTCTTACGGGGAAGATAGCGTCTTCATGAAGAACAGTTGCACCCATATATGAAAGCTCTCTGAGTTCTCTGTATGTTATTGTTGTTATGGGAGCAGGGTTGTCGATAATTCTCGGGTCAGCAACGAGGAAGCCTGAAACGTCTGTCCAGTTTTCATAGATTTTTGCGTTTACAGCTCTTGCTACTATCGAACCTGTTATGTCAGAGCCACCTCTTGAAAATGTCTTTACAGAACCGTTGGGCATAGAGCCATAAAATCCTGGGATAACAGCATATTCGAGCTTTTTGAGGCGTTCGCTTAAAACCTTTACTGTTCTTTCAAGGTCGAAAATGCCCTTTTCGTTAAAGAAGATCACTTCTGCTGAATCGACAAAATCAAAGCCTAAATATTTAGCAAGGATGATACCGTTTAAATATTCCCCTCTTGAAGCGGCATAATCTCTTCCTGCTTTGTTAAGAAAATTCTTTCTTACCTTTTCAAATTCATCTTCGAGTGAAAGATCGATGCCGAGTTCTTTAATGATACCGTTATATCTTTCCCTGATATCTTCAAAAACTTTTGCGTAACCTTCGTTATCGCTTTCGGCAAGGTCATAACAAGCATAGAGCATATCTGTTACCTTTGTGTCGTCTTTAAATCTCTTTCCGGGTGCTGAGGGAACAGCATATCTTCTCGCTTTATCGGAAAGAATAATATCAGCAACTTTCTTGAACTGTGTCGCGTCGGCGAGTGAACTTCCACCGAATTTTACTACTTTTATATCGTTTGTCATTGTGTTAATACCCCTTTTTATAGTCTTCCTCATAATTCTAACCTTTTTGTTACTATTTTGTCAATCGGTGAATATGACAACATTACATCAAAAAACTACTGTTCTTTTGTGAAATACGCTTGTACGCGAATGACGGACAGTTTTCTACAAAAATGTAAATACTATTGAAATGTATATAAAATTGTGGTAAAATATTCGTGGTATTATTTCATCTAAGTAATGATATTGGAGGTAGAATGATATGAACAAGAAGGAATTTCTTGCCCAGATCAAGAACAATCTTTACACAGACTACAAGACAACACTAAAAGAGGCTTCGACTCATCAGCTTCATAACGCACTTGCAAGAACAGTTATGGCTGACATCATGCCCGACTGGCAGAAGTCTGAAAAGCGCCACGCAGCAAAGAGAAGAGCATATTATCTTTCTGCTGAATTCCTTATGGGTAGAGCAGTTTTCAACAACCTCTACTGTGCAGGTCTTTTAGACACAGCTAAAGAAGTCTTTGAAGAACAGGGCATAAACATCAACGATTTTGAAGACATCGAAGACGCAGCGCTCGGTAACGGTGGTCTTGGCAGACTTGCTGCTTGTTTCCTTGACAGTGCCGCATCACAGGATATTCCCCTTAATGGTTACGGAATAAGATATCGTTATGGTCTTTTCAAGCAGTATTTTGAAAACGGCTTCCAGAGAGAAACTGCTGACAAGTGGCTTCATCAGGGAATTGACGCATGGAGCATCCGTTGTGAAAGCGACAAGGTAAGAATTGACTTTGCAGACCAGTCTGTAATGGCTGTTCCTTATGATGTTCCCATCATAGGATATGACAGAAAGTCAATAAACACACTCCGTTTATGGCAGGCTGAAGGTCTTGACGAATTCAATTTCACAGACTTTGACAATCAGCTTTATTTAAACGCATCAGAAAACGCTATCCTTGCAGAAGCAATCAGTAATGTTCTTTATCCTAACGACAATACCGAAAAGGGACTTATTCTCCGTCTTAAACAGCAGTATTTCTTCTGTTCTGCTTCTTTACAGGATATTGTTTCAAACTACAAGAAGAAATATGGTTCTGATTTCTCAAAATTCGCAGAACTCTATTCTATCCAGCTTAACGATACACACCCCACAGTATCTATCCCCGAACTCATCCGTATCCTTATGTTCAAGGAAGGTATGGGCTTCAACGAAGCATTTGATATCGCACAGAAGACATTCAACTATACAAACCACACTGTTATGGCTGAAGCACTCGAAAAATGGAGCGTTTCACTCTTCAGAAAGGTTATTCCTACAATCTACGATATTATCGGTCTTATTGATACAAAGCTCAAGAATGACCTTAAGAAGATGAAGAAGACAGACGAAGAAATCGGCTGGATTTCAATCATTCAGGGTGACCGTATCCATATGGCAAATATGGCTGTTTTTGCAACATCACATACAAACGGCGTTGCAGCACTCCATACAGAAATCCTTAAAAACGACGTTCTTCGTGACTGGTACAGAATCTTCCCCGAAAGATTCCAGAACAAGACAAACGGTATTACTCCACGTCGTTGGCTTGGTCTTTGCAACCCTCAGCTTTCATCACTCATCACAGAAAAGCTCGGAACAGAAGACTGGGTTACAAATCTTGATAAACTCAAAGAACTTCAGAAATTCGTTGACGATGAAGAAACATTAAAGGCTTTCGCACGCATCAAGCGTGAAAAGAAGCAGGAAGCTGTTGAATACATCGGCAAGCACGAAAACTTCTGGATTAACCCCAACTTCATGTTCGATGTTCAGGTTAAGCGTCTTCATGAATACAAGCGTCAGCTTCTCAATGCTTTCGCTATTCTTGATATCTACTATCAGCTTAAAGAAGGTGCACTCACAAACTGGCATCCTACTGTATACATCTTCGGTGCGAAGGCTGCTCCTGCTTACAGAAGAGCAAAGGGTATCATAAAGTTTATCAACGAAATCGCAAAGAAGGTAAACTCAGACCCACAGACAAACGACAAGCTCCTCGTTCTCTTTGTTCAGAACTACAATGTTTCTTATGCTGAAAAGCTCATCCCAGCTGCTGACCTTTCAGAACAGATTTCAACAGCAGGTCTTGAAGCATCGGGAACAGGTAATATGAAGTTCATGCTCAACGGTGCTATAACAATAGGCACTTGGGATGGCGCTAATATCGAAATCGCTGAAGAAGCAGGCGAACAGAACGAATACATCTTCGGTGCGAGAGTTGAAGAAATCAACCGTCTTAAAAACGGCAACTATCGTCCTAAGGAAGATTACTACTACGCTAACGACAGACTCAAGAGAGTTATCAATACACTCGTTGACGGAACATTCAACGACGGCGAAACAGGTATGTTCGGCGAACTTTATTCTGCTCTTACAAACGGTTTCAGCTGGCATGCTCCCGATAACTACTTCATCTGCCGTGACTTTGACGATTATGTAAACGCAAAAATCAGAGCAAACCGTGAATACAACAACGACAGAACTGTATTCAACAAGAAGTGCTGGATGAACATCTGCAACGCAGGCAAATTCTCATCAGACAGAACTATCAAGCAGTATGCAGAAGAAATCTGGAAAGTTATCTAAAAATATATAATCAAAATATCCCCCACAAATGTGGGGGATATTTTGCTGTCTTAACAAAGCCCGTGGAGGCATAAAAAAGCACCCGAAAGGGTGCTTTTGTTGTTTTATTCATCTTTTTTTATAAAACGAAAAGATTGCCTGTATTTCTAGGAAACACGACGACGCCGTACTGGTGTACTGCTAGGAGTGTTGACGACGAAAGACGGGTGAGATTTTCGTTTTATTATCAGTTGCTCTCTGTGAGAGTTCTCAGTTCCGATTTTGAAAAGAGCTTGTCATGGTCTAAAAGAAGGACGATATCGCCCTTTATCTTTCCTATTGCCATAACATATTTGCTTGCGCTGTCCATAGTAACAACGGGAGGAGGCGAAAGTTCTTCTGCCTTTATGTCTGTTACTTCGTCAACTCTGTCAACGATAAAGCCGATGTCGACTTCGTTTATTCTTACTATTATAATAGATGTTCTCTTGTTATAGGGAATTTCTGCTTTTTTAAATCTCAGGCGCATATCAATAAGGGGAATAATTCTTCCTCTTAAATTTATAACACCTTTCATATAGACGGGGCTTTCGGGAACGGGTGTTATATCCTGAATCCCTATGATTTCAATGACATTCTTAATAGAAAAGGCATATCTTCTGTCATCAAGGACAAATGTAAGATATTTGCCTGCTTTATCTTCAAAACCCATTTCTTTTTCCTCCGTCAACTGTTAAGTTTTTTTATGATATGTCGGCGATAGAAGTCAGTGGCAACTGAATTTCAACTGCACCGAGCTTAAACGCCTCCATAGGCATTCCGTAAACAACGCAGGATTTTTCATCCTGACCGATAGTATATGCGCCTGCTTTTTTCATATTGAGCATTCCCTTAGCGCCGTCAGCGCCCATACCTGTAAGGATTACGCCTATTGCGTTCTTTCCTGCACATTTGGCAACAGAATCGAAAAGAACATCAACCGAGGGCGAATGCAAGGGCTTTACAATGTCTTTTTCAAGAACGATATAATATCCCCTGTTATCCCTTAAAACCTTCATCTGAAGCCCTGCTTTTCCGACAACGCACATTCCGTTTTTAAGCCTCATTCCACTCTCTGCCTCACAGGCGCTGAAAGCACAGTTTTTATCTATTCTTTCGGCAAGGAGTTTTGTGAAATTTTCGGGCATATGCTGAACGATTACTATCGGGGGAATGTTCTCGGGAAGTCTTGTGAGGATTTTCATCAAAGCATCGGGCCCACCCGTAGACGAGCCTATTGCTATGATGCTTTCATCCTTAACATAGTTTATTCTCTGTGTGGGAACTGCCGTTTCAGGCTTTTTTGAGGTTACTGCCTTTTTTTCGGAAGGCTCCATAACCTTGGCGTATTTTGCGATTTCGATTTTCTTTGAAAGTTCTCTTATAAAGTTAATTTTAGCATCGGGCGACATATCGGGCTTTCTGATAAAATCAACAGCCCCTGCCGAAAGTGCTTCAAGAACATTAACCATCTTTGAAGAAACGATGATAACGGGAACTTTTATCTTAGGCAATAACCTTTCGAGCATTTCAATGCCGTTCATATGGGGCATTTCAAAGTCAATGGTGACAACATCGGGCTTTGTTTCTACTATTCTGTCGATCGCTCTTAAAGGGTCCTGCTCTGTTCCTATTATTTCAAATTCGGGGAAACTCTTCCCGAATTCCGTTTCGACAAAACGGCTGAAAAATGCCGAGTCATCAACTATGAAAATCCTTGTATGACTCCTTTTCAGCATAATTTCCTCCGTTTAAACTATTTTCCTAAGGGTCTTCTGTAAATTGCAGGCTGAATGAATTCAAACCTTGTGTTTTTGGATACATTTTCTGCGTGGCCTATAAAGAGATAACCACCCGGTTTAAGACAATCATAAAGTCTTTCAATAAGGTTATTCTTTGTTTCGGCGTCGAAATAAATCATAACATTTCTGCAACTGATAAGGTCATAGGGTTTTTTATAACGGATTTCATTCATAAGATTAAATTGTTTATAAACAATTTCTTTTCTTATTCTGTCGCATACCCTGAATTTTCCGTCATCAGTTCTTACGAAATATTTATCCATCCATTCTCTCGGAACGCCTTCCATCATCTCAAGGGTATAAACCCCTGCATAAGCCTCGGCGAGAACTTTTGTCGAGATGTCTGTTGCGAGGATTTTCAAATCCCACCCCTGACGCCTCGGCCCGAAATATTCATCTATGGTCATAGCCATTGTATAAGGCTCCTGTCCCGTTGATGAAGCGGCGCACCATATTCTTGCGTCCTTATCGGTAACTGTTCTTTCGATATAGGGGAGAACGGTTGATTTCATAAAATCGAAATGTTCGGGTTCTCTCATAAAGAATGTGTGGTTTGTTGTCAGTTTATTTACAAACTGTTCGAGTTCGGGTGAACTTTCACCCGTGAGGATTGTGTCGAGATACGCCTTGAAAGATGTAAAACCTTTTGCAGTAACTGTGTTTACAAGACGTCCCTCAACAAGAATACGCTTTTTTTCAAGATTTATTCCGTAATGCTTTTTGATATATTCGACAATACGGAGAAAATCAGCGTCGGTAAGTGTTATCATAAAGGCTATCTCTCCGTAACGAGTGTTTCACAATCAAGGAGAAGTTTGATTTCGTCTCCTGTTTCGATGATGTATTTGATAAAGTGGTTCATATTTACGTTTTTATAATCAGGAGTAGATGAAACTTCTTCGGGAGAAATCATAGCAACTTCTCTGATTCTGTCAACAATAAGACCAACTGCGAGGCCATCCCATTCAACAACGATGATACAAGTTCTGTCGTCATAAGGAATTTCTTCCTTGCCGAAACGGCTTCTTACGCTCATAACGGGGATAACCTTACCACGAAGGTTCATCATTCCTTTTATATATGAGGGAACTTTGGGAACTATTGTTATCTGCTGAATCTGGATGATTTCTGTTATATACTGAATTTCAATTCCGTAAACGGCATCGTCAATTTCAAACTGAAGAATTTCACCGCCGTCGGATAAGAAATTGGTTGTCTGTTCGATATATTCTGACATATGGTTCATTCCTTTCGGGTTAGAAATTTGTAATGATGTTGTTGGCATCAAGAATGATTGTGATACTGCCGTCACCTAAAATTGTACATCCCGACATACCATACTGTTTAACATTGAAGTCGTTGAACATTGGTGAGAAGGGCTTAACAACAACCTGCTGTTCGCCTAAAAGTTCATCGGCATAGATACAAGCTGTCTTTCCTTCTGCCTCAACAAGAATGATGATGCCTTCATAGATGTCTGTGTATTTAGGTTCAAGGTCATAACACTTATAAAGTCTGATAAGGGGATAACATTCGCCTCTTATCATAACCATTTCGTTGCCGTAAGTATCATGGATAAGCTGGTTTTCATGAAGCTTGAAGCTTTCCTTGATTGAGTTTATGGGAAGTGTGAAGATTGACTTTCCTACTGCAACATTCATTCCGTCAACGATAGCGAGTGAGAGAGGAATTTTTATAACGAATGATGTTCCCTCTCCGAGTTTACTTTCAACAGAAACAGTTCCACCTATCTTTTCGATGTTCTTCTTAACAACGTCCATACCAACGCCTCTGCCTGAGAATTCAGTTACAACTTCGTTGGTTGAGAAACCTGCTGCCATAACAAGCTGGAATGCTTCTCTTTCTGTGTATTCTTCACGGGGCTTTGTGAGTATTCCGTTTCTTTCACCCTTATCGAGAAGTTTTTCGGCGTTCATACCTGCGCCGTCATCTGAAACAACGATGATAACTTCACCTGATGCGTTATAAGCAGAAAGTTTTACAGTTCCCTGTGCGGGCTTTCCTGCTGCTATTCTGTCTTCAACATTTTCTTCGATACCATGGTCAACAGCGTTTCTTACCATATGCATAAGGGGATCGTTGAGGTTGTCGATAACGCTCTTGTCAACTTCTGTGTTTTCGCCTTCGAATACGAGGTTTACATCTTTATTAAGCTTAACCTTCATATCACGGACAATTCTTGTCATCTTATTGAATGCGCCCGAAAGGGGAACCATTCGGATTGACATAACGATATCCTGAAGTTCGCTGTTGAGTTTTCTGAGCTGTCTTGCTGACTTCTGGAAGTTGTCAAGCTGAAGTCCCTTAAGATCAGGGTTTCCTGTTACCATTGCTTCTGTGATAACAATTTCACCGACCATATCCATAAGCTGATCGAGTTTATTAAGGTTAACAGAGATAAGGCTCTGCTTTCCACCACCACCCTGTCTGCCCTGAAGCATATTGTTGATCTGTTCAACAGATTTCTTGCCTTCATCTGCCTTTGGTGCAGGTGCTGCTGCAGGCTTGGGTGCTTCCGTCTTGGGAGCTTCTGTCTTGGGTGCTTCTGCTGCTACGGGTGCTGCTTCTGCCTTGGGAGCTTCTACGGGTGCAGGAGCAGGAGCTTCTTCTATGATTTCATATGATTTAACATTGAGTGCTTCTTCAATGCCGTTTATAACGAGCTGGTCGTTGCCGTCGAGTGCTTTGAAACGAACGATAAAGCCGTTGTCGATAATTGTCTTTGCTGTATCGGCATTTGTTTCGATATCAGAAGGCTCATAAGAGATTTCTGAACAGTCTTCTCTGATTTTGTTTACGAGAAGAAGTGCACGGAGGTTTTCCATCTTACAGTCGTCATCGAAAATAACCTTTACAGTTATCATTCCCTCTGCTGCAGCAGGAGCTGACGCTGATGCAGACGCTGTTTCTTCTCCTGCTGATGCAGGCGCAGCGCCACCACCGTTTTTAAGAACGGCAACATAAGCCTTTATTCTGTCATGACAAGGTGAGAAGTCTGTAAAGTCATAATCGTCATTCTGCATGATGTCGATTTCAGCCTTGAGTAAATCAGACGCACTGAAAACAAGCTCGTAAAGATCCTTTGAATCATCGATAGCGGGCTTTTCTTCTCTTATTATGTAAAACATGTCTTCAATAGCATGAGCGAGTGATGACATATTTTCAAGACCCATCATAGCCGAAGAGCCTTTGATGGTATGCATTATACGGAAGATTTCGTTAATGCTTTCCTTATCGAAAGAGCCCTGTCCTTCTGTCTTGATGAGTATCTGGTCAAGTTGTTCGAGGAGAGTTGTGGTTTCATAGATATACATATCAACCATACTTTCCATTCCGGGTTCGAATTTACTCATAATCAGCACCTACTTTTTGTATATTTTTTCCATTTACATAAAATATTTATCTAAAATAGCTTATTACTAACATTATAACAAAAAAAATCCTTTACTACAAGCGAAAAATGAGATATTATATAAATAAAGTTAGTTTTTTTTAAAAATTTTTATGCGAAAATTGAAATTTGAACAAATCGGGCATAAATCTTTTGTTTAATATCACTAATCAGATTTTTTGGAGGTGATTTTTTGGCTGATATTCTTCAGATAACAACCCCTGCGTTGCCGAGAAACTATGTCAATCCTAACGCAACACAAGCCCCGCAGGAGCAGTTTCAGCTTGCGAATACAACTCAGGTTACAAGTGCTCAGCAGAGAACAGACCAGCAGACTCAGGACAATGCTGACTATTCGGGCGAAAATTTATTAAAGCCTCTCGAACTTGCCATTTCGCAAAATCCGTCGATAACAGCCGATTCGGTCCGTTCGCTTATGACCGAAGAACTGATGAACGCTTTGAAGGCATCGGGAAATGAAAGTTTTTTAGATACCATTACAGCCCTTGCGAATGAAATTCTTCTCACCCCCGAAAATCTTTCTGCCGATATGGCTGAACAAGCTAAAGACGCAACTGTTTTCAACGGAAAACTTTTCGATATGTTACGTAATCTCACAAACCTTTCCGAAAAGGCTTTCGGTGGAAGTGAAATAAGAGATAACATAACGGCGTTTCTGAAATCCTATGTAAACGCATCTACTCCCGAAGATGTCATGAGGTCGCTTTCGCAGACATTTTCGTTTATGTCAGACGAAATGTTCGCAAGCCGTTCTATCTCAGAAGAGCTTTCGGGTCTTGCACAGAAATTTGCCGATAACAACGCTCTTCAGAATTTCCCCGAACTTAAAGAACAGGCTCTCGAAACGATGAAGAACGCAAGTGGAAGTCTTCTTATGACCGACAGATTAAAGGGGCTTATATCGCTCGTTTCATATAATCTTTCGAGAATACAGAACACCCCCGACGGACTTAAAAACGCTTTCGACAAACTGATAGATTCTATGTTGCAGAGCCCTGATATTCCGAAAGATATGGCAAATGAACTTCAGAGGGTTTTTTCTGAATTTGTCGAAAACTCAAAGCTTCCCGATGATGTAAAGTCGTTTACACTCGGTCGTGAGCTTGTCGATATGGGTTCGCTTTCGGCAGGAAAACTTGCTGACACTGTAAAGAATTTTGCAAACCATATGGATAACCCCGTATTTTTACAGAGTCTTTCCGACATCGACACAACAAACGGTCTTTTCTCGATAAAGGATATTTTATCACTCGTTACTCCCGAAAAAAATCTTTCTGATATTGATAATATGCTTCAGAGTTTCACGCAGAACAAAGACCTTAACGCACTCGCCGAAAACTTATCGAAGGTTCTTAATTCTATCGAAAATGAAAATGTGAAATTACCACTTGCACAGAGGCTTAATGAGGTACTCGAAAACATCCTTGAAAAAGGCGACGCACAGTATGAAAAGCCTACTGCTATGGAGAATTTTACAAACTTCCTTTTAAAGAATATTGACGACTCTGCTTTAAAAACGCTCCCTCAGTTCAACCATGATAATCTTATGTCGTCGCTTCTCACAGCACCGGGGGTATACACTCCACTTTTACACGCACTTCTTCCTCTCAAGGATGATGAAAGCGACCAGAAGGCTTTTGGTGAACTCTGGGCAGATAACTCTGAGGACGGAGAGAATTTCCATATTCTTCTCGATTTCTCGGTTGACGATGTAGGCGATTTCGAACTTGAAATAAATGCCGAGGAAAGAGATTTAACGGTAAACCTTTTCTGTCCCGAGGATTTTTCAAAGAATTTCCCGAATTTAAGAACTGCGATAGCAAGATTTGCAGCAGGCAAGGGATATTCTGTGAAAACTTCGAATGTAGGTGTTTTAAAAGAAAAGAGAAGTTTAACTACTGTTTTCCCACATATCAATAATAAGCGAGGTGGACTGAATGTCACAGCCTAAGGATAAAGCGGCACTCAAAAACAGTGCCGTTGCGCTCAAATATAATCCCGATAAGGATTACGCACCCGTTGTTGTTGCATCGGGCCACGGAAATGTTGCCGAAAAAATGATTTCCATTGCCGACAGTAACGGCGTTCCGATTTACAGGGATGACAGTGCCGCAGCACTTCTTTCTATGCTCAAAGTCGGAAAAACAATTCCGCCCGACCTTTTCGACCTCGTTGCCTCGATTTATGTTGAAATTTTAAAGACTTCGGGGAAGGTAGGGAATAATAAGAAATAAATAATCCCCCACAGATGTGGGGG
>JAZNQY010000034.1:0-1699 GCA_045590375.1 Oscillospiraceae bacterium
AGTGTAAGTGCTTTTTTCATCTTTTCTTTCCCCTTTTTAATTTAATTTTTAACAACAACCCTTACCTTTTCAACACGCTGTTCATCGAGTTTTACGGCTGTAACAGTAAACTTTTCGATGTCTATGGTCTGATTTTCCTCGGGTATTCCTTCGAAAAGTTCAAGTGCCCATCCTGCAACGGTTGTGTATTCCGATTTGATTGTGTTTTCGGGAAGCCCTAACTTTTCAAGCATATCGTTTACTGAAAGTTCACCCGAAATGAGATATGCATCATCGCCGAGAGGAATTACAGGCTGTAAAACCTCATCGCTTTCATCATAGATTTCGCCGACAAGCTCTTCTATGATGTCTTCCATTGTAAGGATACCCTCAGTTCCACCGAACTGGTCAACAACAACGGCGATATGTTGTTTTGATTTCTGCATTTCCTGCATTATATCGTTTATGGGTTTTAAAGTCGAAACATAAAGCGGTTTCTGGATTATGGACTGGATAGATGTTCCGCCCTGTTCCATAAGTCGCATAAAGCTTTTGAAAGTAATTATTCCGACAATGCTGTCGCTTGTTTTTTCATAAACAGGAAGTCTCGAATACATTTCTTCGACAAAGACTTTCTTTATCTCTTCAACCGACTGGTTTATCTCAACCGCAACAAGCGATACTCTCGGAACGAGGATATCCTCGGCATTCTTTCCGTCGAAAAGAATAGCAGAACGAACAAGGTCGCTTTCGTCTTCATCAAGAGAGCCCTGCTCTTCACCTTCGTTTACAATATAAAGAAGTTCATCGGCAGTAACACCCGTATTGCTTGAACGGACATTGAAAAGTTTTATTATTCCGTTTTTGAGAAGTGTGAAGAGTGCTGAAAACGCAGTTAAGATAAGCATTATGAATTTAAGCGGAACTGACATCCACACAACGCCGTCGTCAGCGGTTTCCTTAGCAAGTGATTTAGGGATGATTTCACCGAAGATAAGAACAAGAACTGTCATAACGGCAGTTGCTATTCCCGCACCCGCATCACCGAAAAGCATGACGAAAAGTGTTGTTGTTATAGATGTTGAAGCCATATTTACTATATTGTTTCCTATAAGGATTGTTGTGAGTGTTTTATCGAAGGCGTCTGCTATTTTAAGCGCTCTTTTAGCACCCTTGTGACCCTTTTCCGCAAGTGTTTTGAGTTTTATTCTGTTGCAGGTAGAAAAAGCTGTTTCAGACGCTGAAAAGAACGCTGAAAACACAAGAAGAACGGCAATTATGATTATACTGGGTAATATGTCGGTGGGCATTGAATATTCTCTCCTATTTAAAATAATATTGTCTTTATGCAAAAATTGTAGCATATCACGGTAAAAAAATCAAGTATATTGAAAAATACTTATATTTATGTTATACTATCTACATTACTTTTGAAGGAAGTTTATAAAATGAAAAAAATACTTGAACTCTTTAAAAAATACAGAGAACCGATTATGTACATCATTGTCGGCGGACTTACTACTGTTGTTTCTTTCGCGACGCAGTTTTTAGCTCACCTTATCGGTGCTGACACAAAAACCATTTTTGCCGACGGCATAACTCTCGCCTCGATCCAGGCACTTATGAACGAAGGCTCGACAATGCTTGCAACCGTTATATCATGGATATGCTCGGTTACATTTGCGTTTTTCGCAAATAAAATCCTTGTTTTTGAAAGCAA
>JAZNQY010000035.1:0-7933 GCA_045590375.1 Oscillospiraceae bacterium
GCCACAGAACATTATGCTTTTCCCTGACGGAACAATAAAGGTCATGGATTTCGGCATAGCAAGATTTGCAAGAGAAGAGGGCAAAACTCTCTCTGATAAGGCGATCGGTTCTGTTCATTATATCAGCCCCGAACAAGCAAGAGGGGATATTACAGACGAAAAGAGTGATATCTACTCTATCGGCGTAATGCTTTACGAAATGCTCACAGGTCAGAAACCTTTTGATGCAGATAATCCCGTTTCGGTAGCACTTATGCATATGCAGAGCAAGGCAAGAAACCCCAGAGAAATAAACGAAACTATCCCAGAAGGACTTGAAGATATCGTAGTAAGAGCGATGCAGAAGGACGCTAACAAGCGTGATCAGTCGGCATCTGAAATGATTAAGGATATTGAAGAATTCAAGAGAAATCCGAGTATTGTATTTGAATATAAATACCTTACTCCTCCTATCGATGAAAATACAAGATTTTTCACACCTGTCAACGCTCCTTCCAATGCTGCTTCAACCGAAGGCGGAACAGTTGAGGTTGACAGAAACAAGATAATGTCGAAGGTGCCTAAAATGTTCAAACAGAAAGCAAAACCAAAGCCTCAGTATGATGATTACGATGATGATGATTATGATGAGGATGAATACGACGATTACGACGATGATGACGATGACGACGATGATTATTATGATGACCGTCGCAGAAGAAGAGGTGGTGGGGGACGATCACTCATAGTTCCTGTCCTCGGTGCTATAACAGCAGCAGTTGTAATTATCGCAGCATTCTTTATAACAAATATGATTATAAAGATGATTTCTCCTTACGGAACAGAAACATATACAATGCCTAATTTGGTTGGAATGCCTATAACACAGGCACAGTCACAGTATCCTTATTTCCGTATAACAGAACTTTCGGAAGAATATTCCGAATATCCTGCCGGTGTTATCATTGAACAGCCTATTTCAGAAGGCTCATCTGTTAAGGCAGGAAGAGAAATCAAGGTTAAAATCAGCCGTGGAATAAGAATGATTCCCGTTCCCGATGTTACAAATTACGAACAGACAAGAGCGATTTCGATTCTTAAAGACGCAGGTTTCTATGTAAGCACAACAAGCCGTATCGACGATAATGTTCCGGCAGGATTTGCTATCGAAACAGATCCTCCTGCAAACACAAACGTAAAATACGGTTCAGCACTTACACTCTATATCAGTCTCGGCGCAGAGCAGGAAGATATTATTATGCCTGACCTTCAGAATATGAAGATCGAAGAAGCGCAGAAACTTCTCACAGAAAAGAAACTTGTAACAAAAATACAGACAGTCGATTCAAGAGAAGAAGCAGGAACAGTTCTTAATCAGTCGGTTCCTTATCTCGAAGTTGTTCAGCCCGGAACAGAAATAATCCTCGAAGTAAGTACAGGAACAATAAGCCTCAAGTCTTACTACCTTACAGTTCCTATTCCCGAAACAGCAGAAGGCTCATACACCTTCACAGCTTTCGTTGACGGTGAAGAAGTAACATCTGTCGCTGTTGATGATGTTTACAGAAAAGAAAAGGTTCAGCTTACAATTTCGGGTTCAGAACATAAAACTGTAATCGTTGAAATAAAATACGCTTATGGTTACAGCCCTGTAAAACTTGCCGAGTATTCGATGGACTTTGAAACAGGCAAATTCTATCAGGTAGCATACTACGATTACGCTTTCATAGAGGCGAAAGGATCTTGATTATGGGCCTTGACAAAAATACAGGAATAATAATCAAAGCTGTCGGGGGTCTTTACTTTGTAAAGACTCCCGAAGGCGTATTTGAATGTAAAGCGAGAGGGATTTTTCGCAATAAGGGGATTTCTCCGTCAGCAGGCGATGAAGTCGTACTCGAAGACAATATCGTCATTTCGGAAATTCTTCCCCGAAAGAATTTTATAATAAGACCACCTCTTGCGAACCTCGATATTATGGTGTTTGTCGTTTCAACCTGCGAACCATCACCTAACTTCGAGATTATCGACAAATTCATTGCTGTCTGCGAATACAAGAATATCGAACCTATAATAGCAATAACAAAAATCGACCTTTCCGAAGGTGATTACATTCGCAGTATCTATGAAAAAGTGGGAATTAAGGTTCTTACCATTGATTACAGTAAAGAAAACTCATGCGATGAACTCAAATCTTTCCTCGTGGGTAAACTCAGCGCTTTCACAGGAAACTCAGGCGCAGGCAAATCAACTCTTCTGAATCATATGGATGACTCTCTTTCTCTTGATACGGGCGAGATAAGTAAAAAACTCGGAAGAGGAAGACATACAACCCGTCAGGTAGAACTTTTTTCTCTTGATGAAGGTGGATTTGTTGCAGATACCCCCGGTTTTTCAACCTTCGACACCAATCGCTATGATATAATAAAATGTGATGAACTTTCATCCTGCTTTATCGAATTCGGTGAATACTCAGATAAATGCAGATTCAAGGATTGTGCCCATATCGGAGAAAAGGGATGTGCTGTAAAAGAAGCAGTGGAATCTGGCGATATTTCAGAAACACGCTATCAGAGCTATGTTTCTATGTATAATAACGCAAAACAGATAAAAGATTGGGAACTTTAACTCACATTTTCCTCGTTTCAGAATATTATGTAACATAATCTGAATCGGAGGGTTACTTATGAAAATAGTAGTTATCAAAACCCCGAAGGTACTTTCGGGAATATTCAGAGTAGTATTCAGGATTAAAAAAGAATCTCCCGAAACATAAAAAGAAAAGTCATCAGGAGTTTTGCTTCTGGTGACTTTTTCTGTAATCTGAAAGTTTTTTCGAGCATATAATCTATCGGTGAAAAATATGCTGATAAAATCAAGCTTAAAGACAAATGTTTCAGTAAAATTCAGTTTTTTGGCAGTAATTGCACTCTTAACCCTTTCCGAAACATCGGTATCGGTTTTTATGAGCCTTATGTCCTGCTTTCTTCACGAAACAGGACACCTTATTTCGATGTTTCTTTTTGACGTAAAGGTGAAAAAGATAATTCTCTATGGTGCAGGAATAAAGATAATAAGAGGATATTCACTCAAAGAAAGACATAAAGAACTCATAATCCTTATAAGCGGATGTCTTATGAATATGATTATGTTTTTTCTCTTTTTCTTTTTAAAGGGCGATAGCTTCAGAACCTTTGCTGTCATAAATCTCGCGACAGCAGTTTTTAATATCCTTCCTGTAAAATCCCTTGACGGAGGAGCAGTTCTTCTGCTTATAACCGAAGAAAAACCACGCCTTTTTACATTTATGAATATTATAACAAGTCTGATAATTCCGTTGTTTATTGTCGTCTCGGTGATTGTATTCAGCCGTTTCAGGATAAATCCGTCGCTTATAATAAGTGGAGTATACTTCTTTATTTTTTCTCTTACGGAGAGTTTTAGTGCAATACACACAAAAACCAACGCTGATTTATAACTATTTTTTGTATAAACACAACTTGCATTTTCTGTATTTATATGTTATAATTTTAAAGCATTTGAATACCGTCTTTGCTTCAGAGTTTAAAAACTTTGTCGGAAGTCGGGGGTTAATGCCATATTTATTGACATTAAAGCGGATAGTCCTCTGTCACCGTTGAATGAAGTTCGGTAGGCAAGAATGTCTGAAAACCAAGGAGGAAATTAACAATGGACGCACTCAAGCAGATCAGCAACAGCAGCCTCAAGGCAGACGCACCCGTTATCGAAATCGGTGACACAGTAAAGGTGCATGTTAAGATTAAGGAAGGCGAAAAGTTCAGAATTCAGATTTTTGAAGGAACAGTAATCGCTAAGAAGCACGGTGGAATCGCTGAAACATTCACAGTAAGACGTGTAGCACACGGTTGTGGAATTGAAAGAGTATTCCCTGTTCATTCACCAGTTGTCAGCAAGGTTGAAGTAGTAAGACACGGTAAAGTTCGCAGAGCTAAGCTCTACTACCTTCGTGATCGTGTTGGTAAGGCTGCAAAGGTTAAGGAAGAAATTCGTTAATTTAACTTTCAAAGAGAAAAGGGATGACAGGGTGTGTTATCCCTTTTTTGCTATTTTTTTAATGTAAGGGGTGCTTTTAATGGACTCTAAGGAAACAACAAAATCAAAAATCATAGATGAACTCATAGAATGGATAGAAACGCTGTTATTCTCGTTTTTAACCATTATCCTCTTATTCACATTCGTTCTCAGAACATCGGAGGTAAACGGCCCTTCTATGTATCCTACATTTGTCGGAAGAGATGATTCGATAGGGCAGTCAGGCGATATGCTTATTTATCTTTCCTGTCTTACAGAATTTGATAACGGCGATGTTGTTGTAGTAAATTCTGTCGCTTTCGATGAACCTATCATCAAAAGAGTAATAGCAAAACCGGGGCAGACTATTTCTGTTGACTACGAAACAGGTTCGGTTTATGTTGACGGAGTTGAAATAGACGAGCCTTATATCAACGAGCCGACATATACAGGCTCATCGCGTATCGAATATCCCATAACTCTCGGCGAGGGAGAATATTTTATTATGGGTGATAACAGAAATCAGTCATCAGACAGCCGTTTTATAGGACCTGTTACAGAAGAAGAAATTTTCGGAAAAGTTATTTTCAGAATAGCACCGATAACAAAAATAGGAGTTGTAGGCAATGAATGAAGCCCCATCAATACAGTGGTTTCCGGGGCATATGGCGAAAACACGTCGTATGATAACTGCAAATCTCAAAATGGTTGACGCCGTTGTTGAGATAACAGATGCCCGTATCCCACAAAGCAGCAGAAATCCTGACCTGAATAATCTCATTTCAGGAAAACCCCGTGTCGTTCTTCTCAATAAATGCGATGAAGCCGATGATAAGACAACTGAAAAGTGGCTCAGTTACTATAAATCACAGGGTATCTACGCTATGGCGGCGGATTGTCGCAGCGGTAAGGGACTGAAAAATTTCGTCCCGATGATAAAAGAGGTTCTGAAAGACCTTTTGGAAAGAAGAAAAGCCAAAGGCATAATCGGCGCACCTTTACACCTTATGATAGTCGGTATTCCGAACGTCGGAAAATCATCATTCATAAACCGAATGGCCAAATCAAAAAAGACAAAGGTTGAAGACCGTCCCGGTGTTACGAGAGAAAAACAGTGGGTAAAAATCGACGAAGAAATCGAACTTTTAGATATGCCGGGTGTTCTCTGGCCTAAATTCGAGGATAAACTTGTCGGTGAAAAACTTGCGTTCACAGGCGCAGTAAAAGATGACATTTTAGATATCGAACTTTTAGCGTCGAGACTTTTATCGTTCCTCTGCGAAAATTCTTATAAAGATAAGGTTATTTCAAGATATAATATCGAGATTTCCGATGAAGACGAAGGCTATGAAATCTTAGAAAAAGTCGGAAGAAAAAGAGGAATGTTAATCTCAGGTGGAGAAGTAAATACCGAACGTGCCGCAATAACCGTTCTTGACGAATTCAGAAGTGGAAAACTCGGCAAAATTACGTTAGAGGAGCCTTAAAGATATGACTCTTTTTGAATATGATGAAAATATCAGAAATAACGACAGTATAATTCTTTGTGGCGTTGATGAAGCAGGGCGTGGTCCTCTCGCGGGAGATGTCTATGCAGCTGCTGTTGTTTTCGAAAGTGGAACAGTTATTGAAGGCATAAACGACAGTAAGAAACTTTCTGAAAAAAAGCGTGAACTTTTATATGATGAAATAATTGCAAAAGCAAAGGCTTACTTTATAGCAACAGCATCTGTCGAAGAAATTGACGAACTCAATATCCTCAATGCAACATACCTTGCTATGAAAAGAGCAGTAGAAGGCTTAGGACTTATCCCAGACCTTGCTCTGATAGACGGAAACCGTCTTCCACCCGAACTTCCCTGCAAAGCAGAAACAATAGTAAAGGGCGACGGAACATCTGCCTCAATAGCAGCAGCGTCAATTCTCGCAAAGGTTGCAAGGGACAGATATATGAAAGTTCTTGCTGAAAAATATCCACAGTATCAGTTTGAAAAACATAAGGGTTATGGAACAAAACTTCATACCGAACTTATCCTCGCCAACGGACCTTCAGAAGTTCACCGAAAGACATTTTTGAGGAAACTTTACAATGAAAAATAAAGAAATCGGTTATGCAGGTGAAAAAATAGTATCCGACCTTTTAGAACAAAAAGGCTGCGAAATTCTCTGCCGTAATTTCACCATTAAGGGTGGAGAGATTGATATTATCGCAAAACAAGGAGACTATGTCCTTTTCATCGAAGTCAAGACACGAAAAAAAGGAAGTATGGTGAGTGGCGTTGAAGCGATAACACCAAGCAAGAAGAAATTCATAATAAAAACTGCCGAAGAATATCTTTACAGAACAGGTTGTGACCTTCAGCCCCGTTTCGATGTTGTTTCGGTAGAACTTGACAAAGACAGAATATCGGATATAATTTATATAGACAACGCTTTTGATTTGAGCGATTGACGGAAGGAGTCTTTTTAATGATTTACAGAAGTACAAGAAACAACAATGTTGAAGTTACAAGTGCAGAAGCTATCGCACAGGGTATTTCAGTTGACGGAGGTCTTTTTATCCCTGATGAAATCCCTGCGATAACACTCGACGAAATCAAAAAACTTTCGACAATGAAATATAACGAAAGAGCAGCTTATATCTTCGCTAAGTATCTCACAGATTTCACAGACGAAGAAATCCATTACTGCACAGATAACGCATATACAGACAAGAAATTCTCAACAGAAAATATCTCTGAAATTTCTCATCTTTTTGACGGAACATATATGCTCGAACTCTGGCATGGTCCTACCTGTGCATTCAAGGATATGGCGCTCCAGATTCTCCCTTATCTTTTAACAACATCAGCAAAGAAGATAAACTGCGATAAAAAGATAGTTATCCTCGTTGCAACATCAGGCGATACGGGTAAAGCAGCACTCGAAGGCTTCAAGGATGTTCCGGGAACACAGATTATGGTATTTTACCCCGAACAGGGTGTAAGCCCCATGCAGAAGCGTCAGATGACAACACAGGAAGGCGACAATGTTGCAGTATGTGCTATCAAGGGCAACTTTGACGATGCACAGAACGGCGTTAAGGCAATATTTACAAACGATGAAATCAAGAAGATTCTTGACGATAACGGAATGATGTTCTCATCAGCAAACTCAATCAACTGGGGAAGACTCGCACCTCAGATAATCTACTATGTTTCAGCTTACGCAACACTCGTTGCAGACGAAGAAATCGCTCTCGGCGATAAGATAAACGTTGTTGTTCCTACAGGTAACTTTGGTAATATCCTTGCTGCTTATTTCGCAAAGAAAATGGGTGTTCCGATAGCAAAACTCATCTGTGCATCAAACAGCAATAAGGTTCTTACAGACTTTATCAACACAGGCGTTTACGACAGAAACCGTGATTTCTATACAACAATTTCTCCTTCTATGGATATTCTCATTTCAAGCAACCTTGAAAGACTTCTCTACCTTCTCACAGGCAAGGATGACGCTAAAATCAGAGAATGGTTCACAAAACTCTCATCAGAAGGAAAATACGAAGTTTCCGACGACATCAAGGCTCTTCTTAAGGAAGATTTCTATGGTGGATGCTGTGATGACGAACAGACAAAGGAAACTATCAAGAGAACATACGAAAAGTATTCATATACTCTCGATACACATACAGCCGTTGCCGTTAAGGTTTATGAAGATTATAAGTCAGCAAGAGGCGATGAAACAAGAACAATAATCGCATCAACAGCAAGTCCTTATAAATTCAGTGCAAGCGTTCTTGAAGCGATCTACGGCAAAAAGCCTGAAATCGACGAATTTGCTATGGTTGCCAGACTCTATGAAATCTCACAGTACGAAATTCCTGATGCACTCGCTTCTCTTAAAAATAAAGAAATCCGTT
>JAZNQY010000036.1:0-13818 GCA_045590375.1 Oscillospiraceae bacterium
AAAAATTAAATAAAGATTTTAAAGTTGAGAGTATTGAATCTAAAACTAAAAATAAAACTAGTAAACTACCTTTTACAACATCTACAATGCAACAGGAAGCATCGAGAAGACTTGGTTTTCAGGCGAGAAGAACGATGAAAGCTGCTCAGGAACTTTATGAAGGTGTTGAAGTTGAAAATATGGGAGTAGTTGGTCTTATAACATATATGAGAACCGACAGCCTTAGGATTTCAAACGAAGCAAGAACAGCAGCTTATAAATATATTGAACAAAAATATGGCAAAGAATATATTCCTGAAAAACCTAAAATTTATAAATCAAAGAGCAACTCTCAGGATGCTCACGAAGCGATAAGACCTTCTATTCCTGAACTTACGCCTGAAAAGGTTAAAGGAAATCTTACAAATGACCAGTATAAACTCTATAAACTTATATGGGAGAGATTTATAGCAAGTCAGATGTCAAACGCTTTGCTTGATACTGTATCTGTAGATATTCTTGCTAACGATTGTAATTTCAAGGCTACAGGTTATTCTGTTAAGTTTGATGGGTTTACAGTACTTTATGAAGAAACAAAGGATGAGCAGGGAGAAGAAAATTCAGTTCTTCCGAAACTCACAAAAGGAGAAGTGCTTAAACTTAAATCTCTTGATGGAAATCAGCATTTTACACAGCCACCTGCAAGATTTACAGAAGCAACTCTCATCAAAACACTTGAAGAAAACGGAATAGGTCGTCCTTCAACATACGCACCTACAATAACAACTATTATTCAGCATCTTTATGTTGAAAGAGAAGGAAAACAGCTTAAACCAACTTCTCTTGGTGAGGTTACTACCGAACTTATGAAAGAACAGTTCAAACCCATTGTAGATGTTAAGTTTACAGCAGGAATGGAAAATCAACTTGACGAAGTTGAACTTGGCAAAAAAGACTGGGTCGAAACTTTAAGTGATTTTTATGATGATTTCAGAAAAACTCTTGAATCTGCCGAAAAGAATATGGAGGGTAAGAGAGTAAAAGTTCCTGATGAAAAAACAGATATCATATGTGATGTATGTGGAAAAGAAATGGTTATCAAGATAGGCAAATTCGGAAAATTTCTTGCTTGCTCAGGATTTCCTGAATGTACCAATACCAAAAAAATAGTTCAGGAAACACCGGGTGAGTGTCCTCTTTGTGGTAAGACAATTCTTCAGAAAAAATCAAAAAGAGGAAAGAAATATTACGGCTGTGAAGACAATCCAAAATGTGGATTTATGACATGGAACATTCCTACAAAGCATAGATGTCCTAATTGCAATTCTACTCTTTTTCAAAAGGGTGGAAAATCAGGAAAATTAGTTTGTGAAAAATCAGGTTGTAAATTTGAAAAGGCGGTCAAGGATGAATAAAGTAACAATTATAGGAGCAGGTCTTGCAGGTTGTGAAGCTGCCTGGCAGCTTTCAAATATGGGGATTTCGGTCGATTTATACGAGATGAAACCTAAAAAATATTCTCCTGCACACAAATATCAGGGATTTGCTGAACTTGTGTGTTCCAATTCGCTTAAAGCATCAAGACTTGATTCGGCAGCAGGGCTTTTAAAAGAAGAGATGCGTATTTTAGGATCTCTTATAGTTCCTTGCGCTTACGAAACAGCGGTAGCTGCAGGTGGTGCATTGGCAGTTGACAGAACAGCTTTTTCAGATCTTGTTACCGAAAAAATAAAATCGAAAGATAATATAAATATAATTTACGATGAATTGAAAGAGATTCCTGATGGAAATGTAATTATTGCAACGGGTCCTTTAACATCTGACGCCTTGGCTGACAGCATATCTGAAATATGTGGTTCGTATCTCAGCTTTTTTGACGCTGCAGCACCGATAGTTTCTTTTGAAAGTCTTGATAAAAATCTTGTGTTTTTTGCTTCAAGATACGGCAGAGGTGATGATGATTACATTAACTGTCCTATGAATAAAGAAGAATATCTTGAGTTTTATAATGCTTTAATTTCTGCTGAAAGTGCAGAACTTAAAGAACACGACAGAGAATTTTTCAAAGTTTATGAAGGATGTATGCCAATAGAAGTTCTCGCTAAGCGTGGAGAAGATACCATGCGTTTCGGTCCTTTAAAACCTGTGGGACTTACAGATCCACGTACGGGAAAAAGGCCTTATGCCGTTGTTCAACTCAGAAAAGAAAATAATGAGGGAACAATGTATAATCTTGTTGGCTTCCAGACTAATCTTAAGTTCGGAGAACAGAAAAGAGTTTTCTCGATGATAACAGGTCTCAAAGATGCTGAGTTTCTGCGTTATGGCGTTATGCATCGGAATAGTTTTGTAAACTCTCCAAAACTCCTTAACTCTGATTTTTCAATGAAAGAACATAAGAATATCTTTTTTGCAGGTCAGATAACAGGCGTTGAAGGATATATTGAATCTGCTGCAAGTGGAATAATGGCAGGAATAAATATGGCAAGAAGACTTAACGGAAAAGAAACTTTTACTTTGCCGAAAGAAACTATGATAGGCGCTTTATCTGCGTATATCAGTGACGAAAGTGTTAAGGATTTTCAGCCTATGGGTTGTAATATGGGAATATTACCTTCTCTAGAAACAAACATAAGGGACAAAAAACTTAAATACCAGACACTTGCTGAAAGATCTTTAAAATCGCTTAATGAATATCTTGATTCAAACGGAGGAATATAAAAATGAGAATAGCAATAGACGCTTTTGGTGGAGATAATGCACCACTTGAAGTAATAAAAGGTTCGAGAAAAGCAACTGATGAACTTGGTGTCGATATAATTCTTGTCGGCGATGAGGAAAAAATTAAATCAGTTTCTTCAGAAAATAGTATTTCACTTGAAAATATTGAAATCAAGCATACTACTGAAGTTTTTGATATTCACGATGATTCGACTCTTATTATAAAAGAAAAGAAGAATACTTCTATGGCTGTAGGCCTTAAGATGCTTGCTGATGGCGAAAGTGATGCGTTTGTTTCTGCAGGAAGTACAGGCGCTCTTGTGGTAGGTTCGACATTTATTGCGAAAAGACTTAAAGGAATAAAGAGAGCAGCTCTTGCGCCTATTCTTCCTTCTCAGAATGGATTTTATATGCTTTTAGATGCAGGTGCCAATGTTGATTGCAGACCCGATATGCTTGTTCAGTTTGCGATTATGGGTTCTTGTTATGCTGAAAAGATTCTTGGTATAAAAAATCCAAGAGTCGGACTTATAAATGTAGGCGCTGAAGAAACAAAGGGAAGGGAACTTGAACTTTCTACATATAAACTTCTTGAAGAGGCTCCTATCAATTTCAGAGGAAATGCAGAAGCGAGAGATGTTCCTCTTGGGGAATTTGATGTCGTTGTAGCAGATGGATTTACAGGAAATGTATTTCTTAAATCGGTTGAAGGAATGGGTGCGTTTTTCTCTAATTCACTCAAAGATATGCTTATGAAAAATGGAAAACCAACACTTCCTGCAATTATGCTCAATAAAAAGATTAAGATATTCAAGAAAAAGATTGATTATAAGGAACAGGGTGGAGCTGTTCTTATGGGTATTTCAAAACCTGTAATAAAGGCACACGGAAGTTCTGATGCAAAAGCTTTCTTCAATGCTATAAGACAAGCTAAACTTTGCGTTGAACAGAAGGTTATTGAAAGTATATCAGAATCACTTGAAATTCTTGAAAATAAGTCAAAAACTGAACAGGTGTAAGTTATGCGTTTTGAAGATATAATTCATTATAATTTTAAAAATCCTGAACTTTTACATGAAGCACTTTCTCATTCCTCTTATGCGAATGAAAACAGAAAAAACAGACAAAGCAATGAACGCCTTGAATTTTTAGGAGATTCTGTCCTTTCCATTGTTGTTGCCCAGTATCTTTTTGAAAATTACAGGGATCTGCCTGAGGGAGAACTTACAAAGCTCAGAGCATCACTTGTATGCGAAAAGACTTTATTCGGTTTTGCTCAGCAGATAGATCTCGGAGAGTTTATGCTTCTTGGTAAAGGTGAAGAACATTCGGGAGGAAGAGAAAGACCATCTATTCTTGCAGATGCTTTCGAAGCTGTTATTGCTGCGATTTATCTTGATGGTGGTCTTGAAGCAGCAAGAAAACATATACTCTCGTTCATTCCTAAGAATCTTGACGTTAAGAAAAAACTTACATTCAATGATTATAAAACTATGTTACAGGAAATTATCCAGCAAAATCCTGATGAAAAGATAGAGTATGTTCTTACTGAACAATCAGGCCCTGATCATAATAAAATGTTTGTTGTTGATGTTATGCTTAATTCTAATGTTATAGGTAAAGGTGAAGGAAGAAGCAAGAAACAAGCGGAACAGATGGCAGCGAAAGAAGCGTTGGAGCTTATGGGATATGAAACATAGTAATGTAGCAATTTTTATCCCTCATGTGGGTTGTCCACATCTCTGTAGTTTTTGTAATCAGCGTAATATATCAGGTGAGAATAGCATTCCTACCGGTGAGGATGTAAAAAATATATGTTTCTCTGCAATAAATGAAATAACTGATAAATCCAATGCTGAAATAGCATTTTTTGGTGGAAGTTTTACGGCTGTTAACAGAACATATATGATAGAATTACTTTCTGCTGCAAGTGAGTTTGTCGGAAAAGGAAAATTCAAAGGAATAAGAATTTCCACACGTCCTGATTATATTGACGATGAGGTTCTTTATATTCTCAAAAAATATGGTGTTACATCCATTGAACTTGGTGCTCAGAGTATGTCTGACAGAGTTCTCGAAGCTAATGAAAGAGGACATTCTGCTGAAGATGTAAGAAAGGCATCTTTGCTTATAAAAGAACACGGATTTGAACTCGGACTTCAGATGATGGTAGGACTTTATCAAAGCACAGAATCTGATGATTATTATACAATGTGTGAAATAATTGCTTTAAGGCCGGATACAGTGAGAATTTATCCAGTTGTTGTGCTTAAAGATACGCAGCTTGGAGAGCTTTATCAAAGTGGTATATATAAACTTTACGATTTTGATAAGGCTGTTGAAATTTGTGCAAATATGCTTTATATGTTTGAGTTTATGGGTATAAAAGTTATAAGACTTGGACTTCATGCGTCAAAAGATGTTTCTGAAAACGCTATAGCTGGTTTTTATCATGATTCTTTCAGAGAAATATGTGAAAGTCGTATTTTCAGAATGAAAATAAATTCACTTTTAAAGGAAGAAAAAGGCGAATTTTTTATTGATGTACCCAAGGGTGCGTTAAGCAAAGCGATAGGTCAAAAGAAGAGTAATGTTGAATTTTTTAAGAAAAACGGATTGAACATTTGTTTTAAGGAAAATTCCGGATTACACGGATATAGTGTTTCAATAAAGGAAGTGAAATAATGTATTTAAAATCTTTGGAATTACAGGGTTTCAAATCTTTTCCTGATAAAATTAAACTTGATTTCAATAAGGGACTCACTGCAGTTGTAGGTCCTAACGGAAGTGGGAAAAGTAATATAGGCGATGCTGTAAGATGGGTTCTTGGTGAGCAGTCTTCGAAGACACTTAGAGGTGCTAAAATGGAAGACGTTATTTTTGCAGGAACTCAATTCAGAAAACCTATGGGTTATGCTCAGGTTACTCTTAATATAGATAATAAAAAAGGTATTCTTCAGGTTCCCGCTGAAGAAGTAAGTGTTACAAGAAAGCTCTATAGAAGTGGTGAAAGTGAATACCTTATAAACGGTAGTCAGGTAAGGCTTAAAGATATTTACGAGCTTTTTATGGATACGGGTCTCGGAAGAGACGGATATTCTATCATAGGACAGGGCAGAGTCGCTGAAATAGTATCTGCAAAAAGCAACGAGAGGCGAGAGATATTTGAAGAAGCTGCAGGAATATCTAAACTTCGTTATAAAAAGGCAGAATCTGAGAAAAAACTGGCTGCTGCTCAGGATAATATACTCAGATTAAAAGATATAATCAATGAACTTGAAGTTCGAGTAGAACCCTTACGCATTCAGGCAGAAAAAACACGAAAATATAACGAATTGGCCGGAAAAAGAAAGTCACTCGAGGTATCTTTCTGGATAAATAAACTTGATGAGTTAAAAGAAAGTATTAAAGATGTAGATGAGAAAATTCTTATCAATACTACTGAATACGAAAGTCTTTGTGCTGATATTGACAGAATCGAAAATGAAATTCAGGATTGTCATAATTCAATGCAGGAAGGCAATATAAAAATAGAACAATTACAAGAAAGTATTGTTGAAACAGAACGTAAAAACGGACAAATAAATTCGGATATTGCCGTTTATGAAAATGATATTCTTCATAATATCGAACTTATAAACAATTTTATTGAACAACAGAAAAACAGCGCTGTTTCTTCAATAGAATTAAGAAACAAGATAGAAGAAGGTAATATAAAAGTAGAAGAATTTGTGAATAAAGAAAAGGAAATTTCCGAACTTCTTTCCAACCTTCAGTTTGAACTTGAAAAATTACTTGCAGAATCTGATAAATTCAATGAAGAATTTGAGCAGGCTGAAAGTAAAATAAATCAGCTATATATTAAACGTTCGGAATATTCTTTTGCTATTTCTTCTTCTGAAAAATCTGTTATTGAATTCAAGGAAGGCCTTGAAGAACAGAGATTACATAGAGAAGAAACTGAAAAAACTGTTGCTTTACTTGAAAATGAATACAAAGAGATTGATAAAGGAGTTAAAGCAACAAATGAAATTCTTGATGAACTTACAAATAAAATTAATGGTTATAATCGTTTATTTGAAAGTAAATCAAAGAAACTCGAAGAAAGCAAATTGTCTCTTCAGGAACTTGTTATAAAACAGAATGAAGTGAAACACAGAATTCAGATTCTTACTGAACTTGAAAACAATATGGATGGATTTTCATATAGTGTTAAGGAAATTATTAAAGCAGGTAAAAACCAGCGACTTAATGGAATTCACGGAAGTATTGCGCAACTTGTAAAAGTAGATGCTGAATATTCTGTTGCTATTGAAACAGCACTCGGTGCTGCACTTCAGAATGTTATAGTTGAAAATGAAGACACGGCAAAAAGATGTATAAGACTTCTGAAAGAACAGAAAGCAGGAAGAGCAACATTTCTTCCTATAACATCTGTAAAAGGTAATAAACTTGATGTTTCACCATTTGAAAATGAAACAGGCTATATTTCTCTTGCGAGCGAACTTGTGGATTTTGATGGTAAATATTCGGGAATTGTAAATTATCTTCTCGGTAGAATTGTTGTTGCAGATGATATTGATTCTGCTTCATATATCGCAAAGAAAAACGGATACAAATTTAAGATAGTTACACTTGATGGTCAGGTAATCAACGCAGGTGGTTCGTTTACAGGTGGTTCTGTATCGAAATCAGCAGGAGTTCTTACAAGAAAAAATGAAATTATACATTTTCAGGAAGAACTTGAAAAGATAAATGTTGATTGTGAATCTTTGAAAAAAGAAACAATGAAACTTCAGGCAGAGAGCGATAAACTTGGGTTTGATATAGATGGCATCAAAGAGAAAATATCTGAAACAAATGAAGATAAGATTCGCTTTGAATCTGAAAGCAAACGCATAGAATCGCTAATATCCCAGGCAAAAAATCAGCTTGATACAATTTCTTCAAATGAAAAGGTAATAAATGAGAAGATAATTCTTGAAAACCGAAAATCAGATGAGGCGAAAAAACTTCTTTCGGAATGTGAAAATCAGATTTCTGAAAGTGAATCACTTGTTACTTCACATCAGGAAGAAAAAGAAGCTATAAAGCAAAAAAGAGAGCAACTTTCTTCTGATATTTCTTCAAACAAACTCAAACTTCTTGAAATCAGAAAAGATAAAGAAAACTCTGAATCTGGGGTTGAACAATTAAAAGCGACATCTCTTGAATTAAGACAGAATGCTATTGATTTTGAAAAACAAATTGAAAAGCAGAATGATCTTATCGAAGAGAAAAAAGCGTTGATAGAATTAAGGAAGAAAGAATTATCGGATTCTGTTGACAGCATAAAAGAAATCAAGGAGCAAATTATTGCTGTTCAGGCAGAAAACAGAAACTTTGAACAGAAATCCGGTGCTCTTCGTAAGGAAGAAAAAGCACTCGGAGAAAATAAGGAAAAGTTCTCTGCTGAAAGAGCAAGACTTCTTTCGAAGAAAGAATCTTTCCAAAAGGAATGCGACAATATTTCAACAGAACTCTGGGAACAGTATGAAATGACAAGATCTGATGCCGAAAAAATTGCCGTTCCGATAGAGGATATGCTTGTTGCACAAAGAGATCTTAATGAAATCAAGAATAAGATGAAAAATCTCGGTGCTATCAATCCTTCGGCTATTGAAGAGTATGAAGAAGTATCCGAAAGATACAAATTTATGTCTGAACAACTCAGTGATGTTGAAATGTCTAAAAAAGAACTTGAAAGACTTATTGATGAACTTACATCTGAAATGAAGAAGAAGTTTTCTGAAAGTTTTGAAGAAATCAATAATAATTTCAAACAGATATTTGTTGAATTGTTTGGTGGAGGAAAAGCAGAACTTGTTCTTGTAAATCCGGATGATATTCTTGAATCGGGAATCGAAATAAATGTTGCACCTCCTGGAAAGGTTATCAAAAATCTTTCTCTTCTCTCTGGGGGTGAACAGTCGTTTGTTGCTATTGCAATATATTTTGCAATTCTTAAACTTCGTCCTGCACCATTCTGTATACTAGACGAAATTGAAGCTGCACTTGATGATGTTAACGTTTCCAAGTATGCACAGTATCTCAGAAACTTTACAAAAACAACTCAGTTTATTCTTGTTACGCACAGACGTGGAACAATGGATGAGGCTGATATGCTTTATGGCGTTACTATGCAGGAAAAGGGAATATCAAAACTTCTTAAAATGTCGCATGACGAAATAAATTCTATGGCTATCGAAGGGTAGTCGAAAGGAAATAATATGGGATTATTTGAAAAAATAAAATCAGGTCTTTTGAAAACCAAAGAATCAATGGTGAAAAGAATAGATGGTTTTATCAGTTCTTTCACTAAAATTGACGAAGAATTTTTCGAAGAACTTGAAGAAATTCTTATTACCTGTGATATAGGTGTATCAACTTCGGTTAAAATATGCGACGAACTTCGCAAAAAGGTCAAGGAAAAAGGAATAACCGATCCTATTGACATAAAATCAGAAATGAAGGAAATAATTGTTGAAATGCTTGGTGAAGATAAACCTCTCAATCTTTCGACAAAACCTTCTGTTGTGGTAGTTATAGGAGTGAACGGAGCAGGAAAAACCACCACAATCGGCAAACTTTCTGCACAACTTAAAAATTCCGGAAAAAAGGTTGTTGTTGCTGCAGCAGATACATTCAGAGCGGCAGCAATAGATCAGCTTGAAGTCTGGACTAAACGTAGTGAAGTAGACATTGTAAAACACGCTGAAGGATCAGATCCTGCTGCTGTGGTATTCGATGGAATTTCAGCAGCAAAGGCAAGAAATGCAGATGTTCTTATATGCGATACAGCAGGAAGACTTCATAACAAGAAAAATCTTATGAATGAACTTCAGAAGATTTCCAAGATAATACATGCACAATGCGAAGGATGTTCTGTTGAAACTCTTCTTGTTCTTGACGCTACAACGGGTCAGAATGCTGTAAATCAGACAAAACAATTCATGGAAGTTGCTGATATTACAGGGATTGTTCTTACAAAACTTGATGGCACAGCAAAGGGTGGCATAATTATTTCTATTGCTGACGAACTTAAAATACCTGTTAAACTTATAGGTGTTGGCGAACAGATAGATGACCTTCAGACATTCAGTGGTACAGATTTTGCAAATGCGTTATTCGATTAAGGAGATAGTATGAAAATTATACTCGCATCAAACAATAAAAATAAAATTTTTGAATTAAAACAGATTTTATCTCCTTTAGGATATGAAGTTATTTCGCAATCAGAAGCTGGAGTAAATATTGAAGTTGAAGAAAACGGAACCACATTTGAAGAAAACTCGATGATAAAGGCAAAAGCAGTTTACGAGATTTCGAAAATGTCTGTTATTGCTGATGATAGTGGGCTTGAAGTTGATTATCTCGGTAAGGCACCTGGGGTTTATTCTCATAGGTATGCCGGAGAAAATGCAACTGATAAAGATAGATGTGAAAAAATACTTAATGAACTCAATGGCATTCCTGATGAAAAAAGAACAGCGAGATTTGTCTGTGTTATTTCCTATATTGATTCAAACGGAAACGCATCTGTTCTGAGAGGAGAATGCGAAGGTGTTATCGGAAGAGAAATGAAAGGAGATAACGGCTTTGGATATGACCCTATTTTTATGTTAGGAGATAAGTCGTTTGCCGAAATTTCTTCTGAAGAAAAGAATAAAATCAGTCATAGGGCAAACGCACTCAAAAAACTGACAGAAAAATTAAAGGGAGAAAAATATGATAACAACAAAACAGAGAGCTGAACTCAGAGGACTTGCTAATAATCTTGAAGATTTGTTTCAGATAGGAAAAGGTGGAATTTCGGATACTGTGATTGCACAGGTTGAAGAAGCACTTATTGCGAGAGAACTTATAAAAATAAAAGTTTTACTCGAAACATCTCCTGTTACTCCGAGAGAAGCAGCTATAGAACTTGCAGAAAAGACAAATTCCGATATAGTTCAGGTTATCGGTGGGAAAATAGTTCTTTTCAGAAGAAATCCTAAAAAACCTATTATCATACTGAAAAAGTGATTTTAAAGGTGAATTCTATGGAAAAATACAGTATTACAGATAATAAAAATGCTTGTTTTATACTTTCGGTTTTGTTCTGGGGATTTTTGTTGTTTGTTGAATTTAAAGGAATAATTTTGTTTTATATTTTTCCTAAAGACCTGCTTATAGAATACATAGATCCTGTTTTTTACGGAATGCTTTTTCTTGTGGTTATTATAATTTTCAGAAAAGCATTTATTGCATCTGTAAAAGATTTTGTTGGGGATTTTAAAAAATACATTGGATTGTCTGCAATATTTTTCTTTGTTACGATATTTCTTATGGTTGTGTCTGCAGTTGTTATTGATTCTTTTGGGATAGGCGATAGTTCTAATCAGCAGTTTATCGACGAAGCGATTGTTCAATATGGATTTTTGCAGATTATAACGGTTTGTTTGTTAGGCCCTGTTGTAGAAGAGGTTTTCTATAGAGGAATTCTTTTTGAAATGTTGAAAGGCAAAGAAAATAGCATAATCAGAAATATAATTGCTGTTATCCTGACATCATTTATTTTTGCTTTTATGCATGTTTCGCTCGTTGATTTCAGCGTTACGGATATGGTTGCAAATATACCTATACTTATGCTGGGACTTACGCTGACGACATTGCGATGTAAAACAGATAATATTTTATGCTCTGTTATTGTTCATATCGGCATAAATGTTATCGCTACGATATAGTTATTTTTGAAAAGAGAAAATAATATGAAGATATGTTTTTTTGGTGGAACATTCAATCCTGTTCATAACGGACATATAAGACTTCTTGAAAATGCAAGTAAGCATTTTGACTTTGATAAAATTATTGTAATACCTACAAATATTCCCCCACACAAAGAAGTTATTTTTTCTGTTTCGGATGATGACAGATTGAATATGTGCAAACTTGCTTTTGATGGTATGGCCGAGGTTTCTGATTATGAAATAAGAGAGAATACAATCAGTTATACAATAAATACAATGCATCATTTCAAAGAAATTTATCCTGATGATGAATTCTATTTTCTCATGGGCAGCGATATGCTCTTTATGTTTGAAAAATGGAAAAGCTATAAGGAACTTATTTCACTTATTTCTGTTGTTGTTGCTTCAAGAGAAGATGATGAACTGGAATCTCTTGAAAAGAAAAAAGCTGAACTTGAAACTGATGGTGCAAGGATATACATTATCAAAGCAGAACCTTATGTGGTTTCATCAAGTATGATAAGGAATATGATAAAATCAGGAGAAAAAGATTTTTCTTGCTATTTGCCTGAAAGAGTAGTAGAATATATTTTGGAGAAAAAATTATATCTGGAGTAATTGATTTGAAATACAATATTGAAAAGTTCAAGACGATTCTTGAGGAAAGACTTAGTAAAAAAAGGTATATTCATAGTCTTAATGTAGCTGATAAAGCAAGAAAACTTGCTCAAATATGGGGCTCCGATGAAGAAAAAGCGTATGTAGCGGGACTTCTTCACGATGTATGTAAGGATATACCACATTCGGAACAACGAAAATTAGTTGAGATGAGTGATAAGGATGTTACAGCAGAAGAAATAATGATACCTCAGTTATGGCATGGGATAGCAGGAGAGGTTTATTGCAGAACAGATCTTGGAATCAGCGATGAAGATATACTTAATTCGATAAGATTTCATACTGTTGCAAGAAAAGATATGTCACTTCTCGAAGAAATTATTTATTTGGCAGATCTTACATCAGCAGACAGAGACTATCCTGATGTCGATTATATGAGAAAACTTGTTAAAAAAAATATAGAAGAATCTATGATATATGCTTTGCAGTATTCAATATCGGACGTTACAGGAAGAAAATCTCTTTTGCCAAGGCATACCATAGAGGCATACAACGGATATGTATATAAATCAAGGAAGGTGAGGAACACGGATGACTCAGAATGAAATCATAGAAAAGATTGTAACTGCTCTTGATAAAAAGAAAGCAGAAGACATAAAAGCTATAAACATACATGATTTGACAATTCTTGCAGATTATTTTATAATAGCAAGCGGGAACAGTACGACTCAGACCAAAGCTTTGGCTGATGAAGTAGAATATCAGTTATCGCTTCTCGGTATAGAACCTACAAGAACAGAGGGGCATTCTGGTTCTACATGGATAATACTTGATTATTCTGACATCCTTGTTCACATCTTTTATAAAGAAACACGAGAATTCTACTCTCTGGAACGACTATGGTCAGACGGTAAAGAGATGGACATAAGTCATCTTGTTACAGCAAATTGAAGTCAATTATAAAAAATAACATAAAGGGTTGATAAAAATGAAGTACGATTTTTTGAACATTGAAAAGAAATGGCAGAATTACTGGGATGATAACAAAACATTCAACGCAGTAATAGATCATAGCAAGCCTAAATTTTATGGCCTTGTTGAATTTCCATATCCTTCAGGAGCAGGAATGCATGTAGGTCATATCAAGGCTTATTCAGGACTTGAAGTAGTGTGCCGTAAAAAGCGTTTAGAGGGATATAATGTTCTTTTCCCTATAGGATTTGACGCTTATGGTCTTCCTACAGAAAATACAGCGATAAAGACAGGAACACATCCTCGTAAAGTAACTGATAATAATATCGAAAAGTTTACAAACCAGCTTAAAAGAGTAGGATTTTCATTCGACTGGGACAGAGTTATAGACACTACTGAAGAAGATTACTACAAATGGACACAGTGGATTTTCCTCAAAATGTTCGAAAACGGACTTGTTTTCAGAGATAAAACACTTGTAAACTATTGCCCAAGTTGTAAGGTTGTTCTTTCAAATGAAGACTCTCAGGGTGGAAAGTGTGATATCTGTCATACAAATATTGTTCAGAAAACAAAGGAAGTATGGTATCTCAGAATTACAGAATATGCTGACAAGCTTCTTGAAGGACTTGAAGAGGTTGATTACCTTCCAAATGTAAAATTACAGCAGCAGAACTGGATTGGCAAGTCAACAGGTGCATTTGTTGATTTCAAAATCAAGGAAAATGATGAAAAGCTTAAGATTTATACAACACGTCCA
>JAZNQY010000037.1:0-12567 GCA_045590375.1 Oscillospiraceae bacterium
TTGTATTATATTGATTATGGAGGGTATTTACCATGGAAAAGAAAACAAACGGTATGTCCATTGCTGCAATTATTTTTGCATTCATTATGCCTGTAGTAGGCCTCATTCTCGCAATCATTGCTAAGAAGAAGGATTCAGATGACAAGCTCGCTAAGGCTGCATTCATCATCTCACTCGTATTCATCATCCTCGGTGTTGTTTCAACAGTTGGTTGTGCTATCTGCGGTGGCGCTCTTGCTGCTACAGCTGAATACGTTGCTCTTCTCGCTCTTTAATTTTTAAAGACAAAAAAGCAGAACAAAGACAAATCGGCTTTTGCTGATTTGTCTTTTTGTTTAAAAAATACATTTTCGGAGGAATTTATCATGGAAAAGAAAACAAACGGTATGTCCATTGCTGCAATTATTTTTGCATTTCTTATGCCCGTAGTGGGACTTATCCTTGCCATTATCGCAAAGAAGAAAGACAACGAAGACAAACTTGCTAAGGCTGCATTCATCATCTCACTCGTATTTATCATTCTCAGTGTTGTAACAACAATCGGATGTGTAGCTTGTGGTGGTGCTATTCTTGTTCCTTCTATGAATGATTATATCGAAAAATCACAGGAACTTAACGGATATATCTCACTTCTCAGCCTTTAAATTCATAAGATAAATGCAAAAATACAAACTGATTTTTCGGTTTGTCTTTTTGTTTAAAATACATTTTCGGAGGAATTTATCATGGAAAAGAAAACAAACGGAATGTCCATAGCCGCAATTATTTTTGCATTTCTTATGCCTGTAGTGGGTCTTATCCTTGCTATCATTGCAAAGAAGAAAAACGGTGAAGACACACTCACTAAAGTAGCGTTTGTTCTTTCACTTATCTTTACAATTTTAAGTGCTCTTACAGTTATGATATTCATGGCAATTCTTATCCCTGCTATGATAGGCTATGTTGATAAGGTTAGAGAATACGGAATGATTGTTCTCGGTCTTTGATAAAAATCAATTATAAGGTTATAACAAGGGTATCGGGTAAAAACCAATATCCTTGTTTTAAAAGAGGAATTTATTATGAAAAAACATTCAAACGGACTTGCTGTTGCAGCTATGATATATGCTTTTGTGTGTTCACCCGTAGGTCTTATCATGAGCATTATCGCAAAGAAAAGACATCCCGATGACAAAACGCTTGCAGATGCTGCGTTTATTATATCACTCGTATTTATAATTCTTTTTGTAGTTCTTGCAATCGGTTGCAATGTCGGTGAATTGTGGCTGAAATCTCAACCTTAAAACATAGGGGAGGAAAATATGTTACCATTTCTTGATTTGGGATTTATAAAACTGCCTATGTATGGGCTTATGGGCGCTGTGGGAACAATCCTTGCAATCCTCATAGCCTGCTTTACAAAAAATCGCTATGATATAAAAAGAGATGATCTTCTCAATTCTGCCTGCTTTGCAGGAGTGGGAGTTCTCCTTGGTTCAAAACTTCTTTATTTCATAGTAACATTGCCTCATGTAGTCGGAAATTATGAATTTTACTCTGCCGATAAAAAACTCATTTTAACAACTCTTTTTGGTGGATATGTTTTCTATGGGGGACTCATAGGTGGAATTATAATGGGAATGGTTTACGGAAAAATCTTCAAGATAAATCCCATAAAACTCGTTGATATCTATGCACCACTTATTCCTCTTATCCACGCTTTCGGAAGAATAGGCTGCTTTTTTGCAGGTTGTTGCTATGGTGCACCCAGCGAAAAATATGGCGTTTATTTCGGCTCTCTGGGAAGTGCTCCACAAGGCGTAAAACTTTTCCCTATCCAGCTTGTTGAAGCAGGAATAAATTTTGTTGTTTTTGCCGTTCTTTTCATACTTGCTGTAAAAAAAGTATTTAAACTCGGAGGAATAACAGGCGCTTATCTTTCGGTTTATGCAATAGAACGCTTCATCCTCGAATTTTTCAGATACGACAGCATAAGGGGAGGGCTTTTAGGCATCTCGACATCCCAGTGGATAAGTATAGTTCTTCTCCCGATAGGAATTTCTCTCATTCTCTTCGGCGAAAAGATTTTTAAAGAAAAATAAAGCGAAAATCTTACTTGTCTTTCTGTGTCAACACTCCTTGCAGTACAAACCCGTACAGCATCGTCGTGTTTTCTTGAAATACAAGCAATCCTTTCGCTTTGAAATATTATTAAAATCAAAAAGCACCCCAAGGGGTGCTTTTATTATTACTGTTTTGTATTTTTCGCAACAAACTTCGAGAACTGCTTTGCGAGTGTCTGAAGCTCTTCAACATTCTCGCTTGCATCGTCAATATAATCCGATTGTTCATCAGCACTTTCAATTGTTTTTTCTGAACTTGAAACTGTGCTCTGAACATCAGTCTTGATAGCAGTTGTAAGTGCAGCAATATCTTCGGCAGTTGTTTTTGATGTATCGGCAAGGTCTTTGATTTCACCTGCAACAACAACAAAACTCTTTCCTGCAGCACCGGCTCTTACAGCTTCTATCTGTGCGTTGAAACTTAAAATTTTTGTCTGGTCTGCAAGTCTTGTTATAGAGTCGAGAACATCTTCAATCTTTTCAGATGCCTCACCGATATTTTCAATGTTCTTGCTGAGCTCTCTCTGATGTGTTTCAATTCTTTCCGATGCCTTCGACATCTTTTCAAAGTTTTCCGAAACAACACCTATTGTCTTTGCGAAAACTTCTGAAACAACAGCTGTCTGCTTTTTGAAATAAGCCTCGTTTACCATAGCTTCAATGGCAGTTTTTACAGCAGTTGCGATAGCTTCAATTTCTTTTTTAGAAAGTCTTTCAAGTTCTTCTGCTGCGTTTTTAAGGTTGTCTATGTTAACGCCATATCTGTCAGCACATTCTCTTATATCCGCAGGACGCATTCTTTCTATTGTGTAATGTCCACCGACAACACCGCCTATAACTTCGTTTTCAAGAACGATAGGGAAGGCGAATTCAGTAATTCCTGCGTGACACTTTGCAATATGTATTCTGTGATAACGCATAGCCTCAGAGATGAAGAATGAATGTGATCTGTTACATTCTCTCAGCCCTTCCGATGAACTTCTTATATAGTATTCACAGTATTTACAGAATTTACTTGTGGGAGTAATGCAGTTTCCGTTTCTGTCAACAACGGTTAAAGCACATCCTGTTTTCGTCGCATATGTTTCCTGAAAAGCAACGAGCTTCTGCATATCAACAAGATCAGAAATCTCAATCGCCGAAATATCTATAAGGTTATCGCAGATTTTTATCATAATAAACCCTCCGCAAAAATATTCTTAAATATATTATACATTATTATGGGTATTATTGCAAGAAGATATTTTTCTGTTGCATTATGGTAAAAAATGTAGTAAAATGTTAGTATATTAATTATAAAGGAGAAAAAACATTATGTGGACAAACGAACTTTTAAAGAACAATGCCAAAGCTTGTCTTAAAAACTACTATTGGTATGCCGTTCTCTATTGCTTCCTTACATACCTTGTAACAGGTACTATCACAAGCACAGTAACAGGCTTTTTATACGGTGGAACATCCGTTATCGGAACTATTTTGAGTGCCGTTTTCGGAATTTCATCAACAGCACTCGGCGTAGCGGGAGAAGAAGCAGGAAGCGATGCTATGATGGTTGGTGCAGGCATAGGAATGGTGCTCGGAATGATTCTTCTCTATGCAATCATCTACATTCTCACACTCGCAGTAAGCATTGTTGTCAGCACATTCGTTAATATGCCTTTCAACATTGTTGGTCTTAACAGATACTTTATGGTATCAAGAACAAGAAAGGGCGATATAAACGATATCCTTTTCTCTGTAAAGTCAAAGCAGTATAAGAATATTGCAAAGGTTTCATTCTTCTATAACCTTTATATCATTCTCTGGACACTTCTTTTCGTAGTTCCCGGAATTATAAAGAGTTATGAATATTTTCTTGTTCCTTATATTCTCGCTGAAAACCCTGCTATTTCAAAGGACAGAGCATTTGAAATCAGTAAAAAGACAATGGAAGGCGAAAAGATGAACACATTTATCCTTCAGCTTTCATTCATCGGCTGGTCTCTTCTTCTTTGTCTTGCAACAATGATGACATTCGGTCTCGGCGCACTCGGTGCATACTGCCTCGTTCCCTATATGAATGCAACATTCGTTGAACTCTATACATGCCTCAGAGAAAAGGCACTCACTAACGGATACGCTACTCCAGAGGAGCTTATCGGATATTAATTCAAAACGGAGGAACATTTTATGGACAAGAGATTTACAAAATACCTCGCAGAATTCATAGGAACATTCATCCTCGTATTTTTCGGATGTGGTTCAGCGGCAATTACAGGTGGAATTGATGGAGTTTTAGGAATACTCGGCATTGCATTCTCATTCGGTCTTGCAATCGTTGCTGCTGCTTACGCTATAGGTCATATTTCAGGATGTCATGTAAACCCCGCAGTATCACTCGCTATGCTTATTGATGGTCAGCTTTCATTTATTGATTTCATCGGTTATGTTGTAGCACAGCTTTTAGGCTCACTCGCAGCATCAAGTGCACTTTTCTTCACAATAAAGTCAAGTGGCAATCTTGACATCTTCAAGACAGGACTCGGAACAAACGGTTTCGACACACTTTCATATGTAGGTCTTTCGCTTGATGGTGCTTTCGCTGTTGAAATGATACTTACATTCGTTTTTGTTCTCGCAATCTTCGGTGTAACATCAAACGATAAGACATCATCACACGCAGGCCTCATCATCGGCCTCACACTTACTTTTGTTCATATCATCGGTATTCCTCTTACAGGAACATCCGTTAACCCTGCAAGAAGCATAGGCCCTGCGCTTGTTTTCGGTGGCGAAGCACTCAGTCAGGTATGGCTTTTCATCTTAGCTCCACTCGTTGGTGCTGCAATAGCCGCTCTCATATGGCATTTCTGCTTCAAGCCCGAAGATAAGAAAGTTGTAAAAACTTCAAAGAAAAAGTAAAACAAGAAATCTTACCCGTCTTTCATCGTTAAACTCGCTCGGAATACCCCCGTATGCCGTCGCTCGTTTGCCTTGAAATACGGGTAATCTTTTTGCTTTTCCATACTTTTTGTTATAAACTGCATACCTGTGCAACCCCTTGACAAAATCCATACAATATGATATAATACCAATGTTAATCCGATATATAGGTGTGCGGGCCCTGTGCAACAAAACACTGTGAACCATGTCAGGCGGGGAACCGAGCAGCATTAAGCAGTCCGTTCTTGTGTGCCGCAGCAAGCCTGCACACCTATGTGTCGGATTTTTATGCCGTTAAAGAAAGTGAGGGTTTTATATGTATACAGCGCTTTATCGTAAATGGCGTCCAAAAACATTTGATGATGTCATCGCACAGCCTCATATAACAACAACCCTTAAAAGTCAGATAACAAACGGCAAAACAGCCCATGCCTATCTTTTTACAGGCTCAAGGGGAACAGGTAAAACGACCTGCGCGAGAATTTTTGCAAAAGCGATAAACTGCGAAAATTCCTCAGACGGAAACCCCTGCCTTTCATGTTCTGTCTGTGTTGACGCTGAAAACGAAGCACTTTCAGACATCATCGAAATCGACGCTGCCTCAAATAACGGCGTTGACGATATAAGAGACCTGCGTGACGGCGCTATCTATTCACCCGAAAGATGCAGATATAAAGTCTATATCATCGACGAAGTCCATATGCTTTCGGTCAATGCTTTCAATGCACTTTTAAAAATCATCGAAGAACCACCTCCGTATGTAAAGTTCGTTCTTGCCACAACAGAGGTTCATAAAGTTCTTCCCACAATTCTTTCAAGATGTCAGCGTTTTGACTTCAGAAGAATTATGCCCGAAGATATAGCTAAAAGACTTCTCTATATAGCAGGAGAAGAAAATATAAACCTTTCTGAAGATGCTGCGTTTTTAATCGCACGTCTTGCCGATGGTGGAATGCGAGATGCACTCTCCCTTTTAGACCAGTGTATAGCCTATTCAACCGATGTAACACTCGAAACTGTTTCTGCGGCATCAGGTATAGCAGGAAGAGATTATCTTTTTGATATAATAGAATCCGTTGTCAGAGGGGATACATCTACAGCACTCACCATAACGGATAAACTCTATTCAATGTCAAAAGATATAACAAGGCTTTGCGAAGAACTGATTATGCAGTTCAGAAACATAATGCTTATAAAAAGCGTTCCAGAAAGAAAAGAACTCATAGCCTGCCTCCCTTCAGAACAGGAGAGACTGTCAGCTATCGCTTCTTCTCTTTCGATAGAAGATATTCTGTCAAAGCTTACTGTCTTGCAGGAGTGTAACGAGAGACTTTCCCGTTCACTCGCAAAACGTGTTGAATTTGAAATGTGCCTTGTAAAACTCTGCACACTTATGGGAACTACGGTTTCTATCCCGAAACCCATAGTCAATGAAACACCTTCTCAGACTTTTGTTCAGCCGAAACCTGCGCCTGCTGAGAACAGATTTGTTCCTCCTGCAAGGGAAGAACAAAAGCCTGTGGTAAAGGAAGACCCTGAACCACAGCCTGTTAAAGAAGAACCAAAAGAAGAACCCGTAAAAGAAGATAAGGTAAGGGAAGAACCTGTTAAGGAAAATATACCAACAAAACCATCCGACCCTACGGTTGATAAACCTGTTTTTCTCAACAGATGGGGCGATGTTTTAGAAGAGTTCAAGAAGGTCGATCCTGCAGTAGCAGCTTCTCTTATGGATTCATCAGCTTTTATAAACAGCACAACGATATTCATAATAGCGAGAAACTCTTTCTTTATGAAACTTTTCGAACAGGAAGAAAACAAAATTTCTCTTACAAAGGTCATAACAAAAGTTCTCGGTAAAAGCTATATGGTAAGAGCGAGAAGCGAGAATAAAGAACTCGACGACAAGCCTGAAAATTACAGAGCAGTCGAACTTCTCGGAAAAGCAAAGGAAAACGGTATCCCGACAGGGACTGAATAAAAAAATAAACAATAAATATTTTAAAAGGAGTTTTTAATCATGAAAGTAAGATTACCACAGGGAATGGGCGGCGGCCCCCAGAATATGAACCAGATGATAAAGCAGGCTCAGAAGATGCAGGAACAGATTACAGCTGTTCAGGAAGACATCGAAGGAAGAACATTCACAGCTACAGCAGGTGGTGGAATGATCGAAGTTGAAATGACAGGTAAGAAAACACTTACATCTGTTAAGATCAAGCCCGAAGTTGTTAATCCCGATGATGTTGAAATGCTCGAAGACCTCGTAATGAGCGCAGTAAACGAATGTGTCAAGTCTATCGAAGAAACATCAGAAAAGGAAATGAGCGCTGTAACAGGTGGCGTTTCACTTCCCGGAATTCTTTAATATATGGCAGAAGCATTACCACTTGTCCTTTTAGCCGAACAGTTTGCCAAACTTCCCGGAATAGGCATGAAAACAGCACAGCGCCTCTCATATTTCGTTATGTCGATGTCAGATGAAGATGTGAGAGAGTTTGCCGATGCTATCATCAACGCACACGAAAAGGTAGGGCTCTGCTCAGTTTGTCAGAATTTAACTGATAAAGAAGTCTGCCCTATATGCGATGATGTAAGGAGAGATCATAGCATCATCTGCGTAGTCGATGGCCCTAAGGATGTTTCGGCTTTTGAAAGAACAAAAGAATATAACGGCGTTTATCATGTCCTTCACGGACTTATATCGCCTATCGACAATATCACTCCCGACAGCCTCAAGATTAAAGAACTTTTACAGAGAATTCAGCAGGGTGGAGTTGAGGAAGTGATTATGGCTACAAACCCGACAGTTGAGGGTGAGGCAACAGCCATGTATATTTCAAGGCTTTTAAGACCATTAGGTGTCAAGGTTACAAGACTTGCCTTCGGTCTTCCCGTCGGTGCAAATCTTGAATATGCCGATGAGGTTACACTTTACAAGGCCCTTGAAAACAGAAACGAAATGTAAAAAACGACAAATACCACACTTTCTACTTCGTTAAACTCGCTCGGAATATCCGCATATTCCGTCGTTCGTTTGCCTTGTATAAAGATGTGGTCTTTTCGTTTTTATGTAAAAAAACAAAAATCTTACCCGTCTTTCTTTGTCAGCACTCCTCGCAGTACCCTCGTACAGCGTCGTCGTGCTTTCTTGAAATACGGGTAATCTTTTTGCTTTTTGTATAAAGATGTGGTCTTTTAAAAAATAAAGGGTATCGGTTAATCCGATACCCTTGTGTGTTTTATTCAGCTACTTTAAGTTTTTTGGGAGCATATCTTTCCTTTGCAGCTTCGTTCCATTCGATATCGAGCTCTTCTGCCCATTTTGTTTCGAGTTCTGCAAATTCATCGCCCTTGAGTTCCTGAAGAACAGTACCCTTGTATGTGTCAACAATTCCTTCTCTTTCAAGAATGTTATATCTCTTTATAACATAATAGCTGTCCGAACCTTCAACTAAAAACGCTTTTCCGTCAGCCTTGTGATTGAAAACTTCTTCTTTTACAGTATGTGGGAAAGGAGAAGTCATATCGTTCTTGTTGAGAATTTGTTCAAAAGCATAATCTTCGATTTCGTCGGGATTATATTCCATTTCGGTAAATTCTGTTCCGTCAGCATCAGCCATTGATTTTAAAAGAACATTGTATTCTTCATAAAGAAGAACACCCATATCTTCATTTTCTGCTCTCTTAAGATAATTTTTAGCACGATTTATTGCCTTTTCCTTGTCAGCACCCTTGAGAAGATTTCCTTCGATGTCTTTGAGTGAAATTTCAATATATTCGATTCTTGCATAGTTATCTTTAAGATGCTTGTTGATTTCAGAAGTCTTTACAGGGTCAATACCTGTTTCTGCATCGTAATAAGCTTCAAAAACAGCAGCGTATTTAGCGTCGTTTTCAACGATTCTTGTGAAAGAATCAAGACCGATTCCACTTGTTGAGAAAGCTTCTTCAGACTGCTTATAAGCGTTTTCAGCAGATGCTGCGTAATAGTCTTTTTCCTTTTCTGTGAAAGAAAGACCAAATTCATCAAACTTCTTTTCAATAGCAACGAGCTTCTTTACTCTTGTAAGAGTTTCATCGGCGATATGCTGTTCTGCAGTTTTTCCTTCAACAGTAATATCCCATACAGTAGCCTGTTCTTCTGTTTTCTGTAAAGCAGTCTGTCTGTAAACTGATGTTGCATGATAGAGATAAACTCCTGCAGGAATGTCTTCTCCTGCTATTTTACCGATTGTTGCTGTATCTTCGCCACAAGCAGTAAGAGAAAGTGTCATAACACAGGCTGCAGAAAAAGCAGCAAGTTTTCTGAGTGTTTTTTTCATCTTAAATCCTCCAGTTCAGGATAATTTCAAATACTTTGATATTATATCACAAAAGAGCATTTCTGTCAAATTATTTTGAAATAAGTATAAAGTATCCCGATGCGTCTTCATATACGATTTCAAGCCCATCATACTTTTTATCTGAAATAATAAGCCCGTTTCTTCCAAGTTTTTTTATTTCCGTTTCGGTAATATGAGATATATTCTGCCTCTTCGCTGAAAACTGTATTTTAGCCGAAGCCATGTTATCCCCGATGTTCATATATAAAGGAAGAGAATAATTTTCCACAGCAGCAGAAATTACGTTTTCAGTGATTTCATTCTGAATTTGATTTTTCGCTGAATACATGCTTACAGAATAAAATCCCTCACATATAAAGATTACAGCGAGTGCAACCGAAGCAAAAACCGAAAGGGGTTTTATTTTTTTTGATGATATGAATATTATGAATGTGTATACAAAAGCAGCAACTATGATTATTGCAGGAATTATAAATGATGAAAGTCCGAACTGCATAAACGATGCAACCGATGCCGACGACGCAGGTGAAAATCCGGTAAGCATTGTTGCCGACCCCGAAAGGTTGAATACAGCGCAGGAAATAATTAAAACTCCGGAAAAAATTCCTGAAAAAGCAAATGCCTTTTTACCCGAGATAGAAAGATACAGAATACCCATAAGCATAAGTGGTGCTAAAAGAAGACCACCGTATTTTCCCGAAAGAATACTGTTGGGCGAAACAGCGAATACCGAAGATACAACATCAGTCATAAAATATAAAACCGATGAAACAATAAGAAACATGAGAAAAAGCTGTCTTTGTGTGAATTCATCAGCAGGAACTTTCTTGATGTATCTTAAAATAAAACTTCCCATAAAGTTTTTGGCACCGATTATTGCAAACAAAAGCCCACCGAATGCAAAAAGCAGAGTTGAGGTACTTATATATATAAGTCTTCCCGAAAGAACCGATAAAAATCCTCTCGAAGAAAAACCTTCCGTTCCGACAGGGAAAACAACAGAGAATACAATCCTCAGAACAATGAACAGAATAAGCCCTATTCCTGCCGATGAGAAAAAAGCAGTTGCAGAAAGCTTTCCTGTTCTTTTTGAAATAATCATAGCAAGAAAAGCGAGAACACCCGTTACGAATATTCCCATAGCTCCCTCACAGAACCATAAGAGAAGCGAAAGCGTTATTCCCATAAAAACATAGAACAGTGGATTTTCCGATGAATCCATATTTATGAAAAACCAGAGTGTCATAAACATAAGAAAAACCGAAACAGCAAATCCGTCTGTTGTATATGCCGATGAAATCATATCAGGAAGAAGCATGACAGCAAACGCAGCCGTTTTCACAAAATATTTGTTTACATCAGGAAAAAGCCTAAGTGCGATTTTATATGCTATGAAAAACGAAGCTACAAGCAGTATTGAATTTATAAAAAGTGCTGCCGAATAAGCAGAAGCCCCTCCACCGAAAATAAAAACAAGTGGAGCAAGAATAAGAGAATATCCGAATGAAGAATATCCGAATCCCGAAAAAGAAGGAAGATTTCCACGCCCTGAGATTATGTATGCAATTCTCCAGAAAGGAACTTCTTCTGTGGAGTGTATGCCGTAAAAGTCTGAAGAGAAAAATCTGTAAACAGCGAAAAGAACGATAACAATAAGTTCTGTTGTCAGAATGTCAACAATAATATCCTTGTTTCTTTCTTTTAAATTCATAAACTCCACCACCTTTCAGAAAAGTTAATACACATTCATTATATCAGAAAATCTCTCTTATTTCAATATATGTTGACTATTTTAAAAAGGTAGGGTATACTTTTAAAAGGTAATATTTTGTCGGAGGTTTTGTTTTATGCCGAGATTTTTCATTCCCGAGGTTTCGGGCGACCATATCCTTGTCACAGGAGGAGATGCAAGACATATTTCCTATTCTCTCCGTATGGCAACGGGCGATGATATAACTTTCTGCAATAACGGAAAGGATTATTTCTGTAAGATAGAAAGCTTTTCCGAAGATGGAGTTCTGTGTAAAATAATCTCGTCCGAAAACAGTAAATCCGAACCCGATATTTTCCTGACACTTTATCAGGCACTTCCAAAAGGCGATAAATTCGAAACAATTATCCAGAAGTCAGTAGAACTCGGTGTATCAAGAATAGTTCCCGTTATGACAAAAAGATGTGTTTCACGCCCCGATGATAAATCTTTCTCTAAAAAACTCATAAGATATAATAAAATTGCCGAAGAGGCCGCAAAACAGAGTGGAAGAGGAATAATTCCCGAAATAACACCGATTATGGATTTTGATAAGGCAGTAAAAGAGGCGTCAGAAAACGATATCCCGCTTATCTGTTATGAAAGAGAGGGAGGAAAACGCTTTTCAGAGATTGATTTTATGGGTAAAAAAACAGTTTCTCTCATTATCGGAAGCGAAGGTGGATTTGATGCTTCCGAGGCTGAAAATGCGATAGATAAGGGAATAATCCCCATATGGCTCGGTGAACGTATTTTAAGATGCGAAACAGCCCCCGTAGCAGCGATTTCCATAATTATGAATTTAAGTGGAAATATATAAAATTTTAAAAATCACCTTGAAATGTGTATTTCAGTGTGATATAATAACAACATAGTGATATTTACCTTAATGAATTATAGGAGTGATTTTAATATGAAAAACTTTTTAGGACTTGCAATTTTCGGTCTCGTAGCAGCAGGTATCGGCGCAGCAGCAACAATGTTTGCTATCAAAAAGCGTGAAGAACTTGATAACTATGATGATTTCGATGAAGAATTCTGCGAAGGTTGCGATTGCAACTGTGAAGATTGCGCATCTTGTGAAGATATCCTTCTTGATGACGAAGATATTTCTGTTGAAGAAGTTCTCGATTCTGTTGAAGAAGATATCGAAGAAATCGCTAAGGAAGATGGCGAAGATTTCTAAGAAATCAGAAAACAAAAGGCTGATGGAAAAACCATCAGCCTTATTTTTTGTCCTCACCCTTTATTATACTTCGCATAGAATTATAATAAGGGGTGATTTATTATGCCAAAAGTATTTTTAAGTCCTTCAACACAGGAATGGAACAAATACTATACAAACGGCAACGAAGAGCAGACAATGAATCTTCTTGCCGATAAAATGGAGCCTTATCTTCGCTCATCGGGAATAGAATTCACAAGAAATGTTCCCGAAAGAAATGTA
>JAZNQY010000038.1:0-24922 GCA_045590375.1 Oscillospiraceae bacterium
TTATCTTCTCACTTTCAAAGGGCGAAAAGAAGATAGTAAGACTTTACAGAAGAACATCAAAACTTTTAGGAAAAAAATCGGGTGAAAACACCGAGGCTTATTCTACTGTTGAACTATGCGTTCTTGCAAACGAAAAATTCGGATATGATATTTCTTCTATCACAAAACTTACTGAAAAGGTTTGTTACGGAAAAATTCCCGCCGAAAAGAATGAAACCGAAAAGAGTTTTGAATGTTATAAAGAACTTATAAAGGTAATTAAAAAGAAGAAGTAAAATAAAAATATCGAAGCTTTAAGCTTCGGTATTTTTTGTTTGGTCGGATTTTAAGAAACAGTAAAAGTAACAGTTATTACTATCGGGTCTCCATCGGTGTATCCGGGTATCGCAGCGATAGCTTCACTGACTGTTGTTACTTCGGTTCCGTTGCAATGATAATAACGGTCAATTCCGATTGCAGCTGTCCCTTCTGCTGAATAAATAACAGCCGAGAGCCGATCGCTATATGCTTGGGTTTCGTCTTTGGTTTGTTCACGATTTCTTGTAAGATAATTATCACCTGATATAGTATAGGTAATGGTATATGTTTTTTCGGTATAACGCAATTCAACCGAAGTATTATCTTCTGTAAAAACAGTAGAAGTTGTTACTTCTGTATCTGTGTCAACTATATACCATGCACCTATATATCCATCACGCTCTTCTATCGTAGGTACGGTTGTAAGTGTTCCACCACTCGGGACAGTGTATGAATTGATTTCGCTTCCGTTTTCATCAAGGAATGTTACTGTAACAACCTTGGGTTGATATCTTGCGATAATATTGGTATTCACTGTGAAAGAAACATCTGTATCAACAGTAATCGAATTTCCACTCTGATCATACCAACCGATAAATTCATATCCTACTTCTGTGGGTGGTGTGGGAACGGTTGAAAGTTTTCCACCAACTGATAATTCCTGATCCTCACCGAAAGAAAAATACTCTCCGAGGGCATCAGTATATTCCCTTAAAAATTTTATGGTTACATATCCCTTTGCATAATACGAAGTATTCTGTGTGAACTGCTGTGTTGTGCTTATTGTTACAGCAGCTCCTAAATCATCAGTCCATCTTCCGCTGATATTTCCGTCTACTTCTGGTGTAGGAACGGAATATCCCATAGAACTGAAACTTCTTCCGCTTATGAATTCAAATTCTTCCTGAATGTCAGCATTCACACCATAGAAAGTTATTGTAACCACTTCATGAGCGTAATATGTATAACTGGAAGCACCATTATAATAATCATTATCGGGATCCATAACTTTATTTGACACGTTAAAGTATTTCGCTGTAGGACTGCCTATATCAGGAATTGTAGCACCCTCGCTGTTAAGAGTGTCATAAGGGCCTACCTTGGCTGTTCCGAGTACAGTAGTACCATCAAGGCCTATGAAAGTGACTGTTGTTATATTTCCTACATCTGCCATTACTACAAGGTCTCTTGTTACTACATAAGAAGATGTGAATTCTTCTGCGCCTACTTTCCAGGTCACACGGATTTCTTCGGGATCAAAATTAAGAGAAGGAAACTTTGATGCAGGAACTGTTTCACCTTCTTTTACAGTAACTGTTTCTAAAACAGTACTGCTATACATAAACTGAACTGTATATTCGACAACCTCTTCTTCGATTGTAGTTGTTTCTTCGGTTGTTGTAGTCGTGGGAGCAGTTGTAGATGACGGGGCTTTGGTTTCTTCAGGTGTTGTTGTTTCCGTGGGAACAGTTGTTACCTCAGGAGTTGTTGTTTCTTCGGGTGCTGTTGTTTCCTCGGGAAGAGTAAGAACCTCAGGAACAGTTGTTACCTCGGGAAGTGTTGTTTCTTCGGGAATAGTTGTCACCTCAGGGATTGTTGTTTCTTCAGGGATAGTTGTTTCAAGAGGTGTTGTTGTTTCTTCGGGAGTTGTTGTATATTGGGGTTCACTGTAAAGAGTTTCTCTTATCTTTCTTGCAACAACTTCATCAAGCACCATAAGTCTTGTGTCATCAGAATAGATTGCTATCTGCTTTATGTTGTCTGAAATAGTTGTATAGTCTATTTCGGTAATCGCCTTATCGGGATCATCAATAACAATGAAATCTCCGTTTACATCTTCTATTACAAAGAATGATGTTCCGTCAACTTCGGCTGAATTTCCACTTTCTTCGTTAGGAGTTGTTGCGATGGTAACGCTCTTATCCTCGCTGACAATTACCTTCTTGCCTGTTTTCTTTCCTTCGGGAGATAAAAGTTCGACTTCAACCTTACCTTGTAAAGTCTGCTGATTTGTTATGTATCCACCGTTTTCATCCTCTTCAACCTTGACTACGAAGCTTGTTCCTCTTACTGCCATTGTAGCCTTGGGAGTTGCAACCTCATAGGATGAATTTGATGAAAGTGGCTTTGTTATTTCGTTGAGAATTTCGCCACGCATAAGTTCGATTTTTGTCTTGCTGTCTGACGATGTTCCTGTTGCGTTGAGTTTAAGAACAGTTCCACTATCGAGAAGAACATATTTGTCGTTATCCATTGAGATACGGAGTGTACTGTCTTCGCCTACTGTAAGAATATCGCCGTTTTCAAGGTTCATTCCGACATAGGCTGAAAGTTCGCCTGTTCCTTCTCTCTGAACTACCGACTCACCTGTCATTTCAAAAACTTTAACAACACGATATTCATCTTCTTTGGCAACATTGATGCCGATTATCGTTCCGACCGTTCCTACTACAAGAACAGCTGCTGAAACTGCTATTACTTTTGTTTTCAAGGTCATTAACGCAAGAAATTCTTTGATCGCCAAGAAAATTCCTCCTTACTTTAATATGCCGAGAGTTCTGAGATATTCTGCTGATTTTCTCTGTGAATTTATATCTGATGTTTCTATGAGAATACTTTTTGCATTCTTGAAATCTTCTTCAAAATGTTTTTTAAAGATATTCCAATCAATTTTCCCGTCACCTACTGCAAGATGAAGGTCATCTTCAAGGTCGTTATCGTTGATATGAAGATGTTTTATAAAAGGTGAAAGTTCTTTTGCAAAATCGCTCGCATTATCGCCAAAAACATTAGCGTGTGCATAATCAAGGCATACACCGAAATTATTTTTGCAAGAAAGGTTTTCTGAAAGTTTTTTCAGCATCAGGGGTGTATCATCAAACATATTTTCGAGATAGATATCTATATTTTCATACTCATCACAGATATGTGAAAAGTATTCTGTATTTTTATCGAGCCAACCTTTTAAGTAAAAATCAGATTTAAGCATAGGAGTATGGTTTGTGTGAAAAACCACTCCCTTAGCGCCGATTTCAAGCGCTGTTTCGATACTCTCTCTTATTCTGTAATCCGCAACATCGCGGATTTTTTTATCCTCGCTGAAAACAATGACATCGAAAAAAGCACCGTGCATTGTATTATACGAAGGAAGTTTTACAGATTTATAGATTGATATTATTTCTTTTTTCTTACCCTTATCATCCATTATATCAGGAATGAAAAAATCGTTATATTCAAAACCGAAGCCATACTCTTCTGCAAATTTCAGACTTTCATCAAGATTATTTATCTTAGGAATTATGAGGAAATTCTGCATATCAGACCTCCTTATCTGATTTTTCTTCTTCGTTTATATCTACAAGAGAGTAAACAAATACTCCCTTTGATTTTCCCTTGAGTGGAATTTCGCCTATTTCTTCGACAGTTATTCTGTCCTTTACCTTTTCATAGACATATTCGCTTATAAGTACCTGACCACGCTTTGCATTTGATTCAAGTCTTGCTGCAGTATTTACCGTGTCGCCTATGGCTGTATAGTCCATTCTGAAATCACAACCGATGTTTCCTACAACGGCAGGGCCACAGTTTACACCGACACCGAAGCTTACGGATTTTCCGTATTTTTCAAGGAACTGACTTTCTATTGCATTTCCACCGTCAACTATCGCCTTTGCAGTTTTTACTGCCCTGAAAACATAATCATCAAGGTCGAAAGGTGCATTGAAAACAGCCATTGTAGCGTCGCCTATGAACTTATCGAGCGTTCCACCATTATCAAAAATCGAGTTTGTTGTAAGATTAAGATAACTATTAAGAATATCGACAACCTGTTCGGGCTCTAAGCTTTCAGACATAGGTGTGAATCCTCTGATGTCAACGAAAAGAACAGCAATATCTCTGTTTTCTCCACCGAGTTTAATATGATAGTTGCCTGTTTTTGCGATTTCTTCAACAACCTGAGGTGCTACATATTTTTTAAACGCTGCTGTTATCTTTTTCTTTTCGGCAGATGCCTCTAAATATCTTCTTATGATATTTATAAGATAGTAAATAATTGAAAATAAAGGTGCATAGAGAATTGGGAACGATGTTCCGACATTGTTTAAAGCCACTCCCCCTATAACACTTCCTGCTACTGCTGCAAATGTAACCACCGATGAAACAGCAAGTCTCTGTTTTCTTGAAACAAAATAGACTATCGCTGCTATAAGTCCACTTAAAAACGCTGAAAGAAGGCGATTTGCAGGAACAGGACATTTTTCATCAAGCAAAGCCTGAACTATATTTGCGTGAATTTCAACACCGAACATCTGGTCTGCGCTGTTGGGTACTGAGAACTGGTCCTGAAGGCCTGTTGCGTAAGCACCGACCATAACGATACAATCTGTGAAGATTTTAGGGTCAACCTTTCCTGAAACAACATCACAGAGAGAAATGTGTTCGTAATCATAAGGGCGCCCGGCATAGTTTATCCACATTCTGCCGTTTTTATCAAGTTCGGGCGTGTTCATAGCATTTCCTGTATTCTTGCAGTAGAGAGAATATATTTCGTGTGCGAAACTTCCGTAAGTTTCGTCGTTGAAATCAGTTGTAACAAATGCCGAACGGACGATGCCGTCTTCATCGGCAGTTGAATTGACAAAGCCTGTTATCGCATAATCCTTTATAACGGGTTGTTCTATTTCATCTATGTTGAAATGGTCGATATAGGGCTTTCCGTCTTCGGTTGTTTTGTAAACGCTTGTATAATTTATGTAAGAACCTGCAACGACTTTTCCACTGTTTTCGCAGGCTTCTTTAAGTACGTTATCAGAGGCTTCATCCGTTTCTCCGAATATCATTACATCAAGACCTATTACAGCAGGATAATCGCCTAAAGCGTTTATTGTGTCTGCATAGATTGTTCTGTCCCATGTGTTTAAAGGGCCGAGTTCCTGCAATGTTCTGTCGTCTATCGCAACGATTTTTATCTTGTTGTTTATTCCTCTCGGTTGCTGATAGAGTTTATCACGGAGAAGAGAGTCGAAAGAATAAAGAATATCAGAAAATCCGACAATAAATGTTACGGCAAAAGCGATAACAACTCCCAGAATGTGAACTACATCAGATTTTTTCTTCATCAGAAACGCTCTCCTCTTTTTGATTTTTTACTCACCAAGAAATTATAACATATTTTTTTGGCTTTGTCACTATATTTTTTAAAATTTTGTTTACAATTTATTAAAAATGTTAAATTTTTTTAAATTTCTGTTTACAAATTATTGAATACATGATATAATATTTAAAATCGAAATATTATGTGAGGGATTCATATGGAAAACAGGCATTCATCTGACGCTATTCTTGATAAATTTTTCGCTATAACTCAGAGTCTTTACAAAGAAATGTCGAAGCCTGACAATGACGCTTCAGACGACCACGCTGAGATTTATCGTCTTCTGACAGACCTTGGCAGAACTCTTGTTGACGCTGACAGAGCGAGTTTCTGGAAATGGGATAAAAGAAACCACACCTTATGGACAACTGCTGCTGTTGGCGAAGGAAGAATAACCATTCCCGAAGGAACAGGGCTTGTAGGCAAGGCACTTATGGAAAAACGTGCCATTGTTACGAACGACCCCTATAACTGCCCAGATTTCAACTCATCGGTTGATAAAAAGACAGGATATGTTACAAACTCTATCCTTGTAATGCCTATTTCAAACTGCAAGGGTGAATTTATCGGTGCTTATCAGGCAATAAACAAGCTCTCAGGCGAAGGTTTTGATATCGAAGAAGATGTTAAAAGACTTTCGCTTGCTGCATTCATCTGCGGAATAACACTTGAATCAGACAGTTTTCTTGAAGATTCATTACACGATAAACTCACTGAGCTTAAAAACAGAGCAGGATTTTACAGTGACTATACAAAAGTCTATGAAGAAATCCTTAAAGATACAAGTGCCGACAGAAATGTATCCCTTATTATATGCGATATTGACTTTTTCAAAAAAGTAAACGATACATATGGCCATAACGCAGGAGATGCTGTTCTTCGTCATGTTTCATCAATGTTCAGAAGCAACGCAAGACCGGGCGATGGTATATATCGTTGGGGTGGAGAAGAATTTTTAGTTGTTCTTCCTGATACAAACAAGGAACAAGCTATCGATATTGCCGAAAGACTGAGAACTTCTGTTATGGAGTCTGTATGTCATTTTGAAGACCTTAACATCAAGGTTACTATGAGTTTCGGGCTTACTGTTCTTAATATGGATAACACAATTGAAGAAAACATAAAAATTGCCGATGAAAGACTTTATAAGGCAAAAGAAGGCGGAAGAAACAGAGTTATTTCAGAATAGACGAGAGCCTCGTCGGGCATTTCGTTCCGAAGTTTGTCATAGACAATAAAAATCGGCTCGGTAACGAAAGTTTTTCTGTATTTTAAAAAATAAAGGGTATCTTTTGATACCCTTTTTTATTTTATGCTATTTTCTTTTTATGGATAAGTGTTCCTATTGCGATGCCTGCTATGGATACCGACGCGCCTATGAAAAGATTTATAGGGTCCCACCAGATAACCTGTCTGTAAACCTGGTTATTCATCTCAAATTCGTCAACTGTTCCGACAAAGAAATACATTAATGCAAAGACAAGAACTGCTATCCATTTGAATTTTCCGAAATAATCCCTCGCTCCTATTATCGCAGATGAGAAGAAGAATGTTATCGGGATAATATCATAGGCTATCTGCGCTAAGCGTATATCCTGAATATACATAGGCGCTAATGAACATAATGTCCATATCAGAAGAGTCCCTATAATGAGGATTACTTTTGCAAGTCTTTCCCTGCTTTTTACTGTGTTTGTGCTTTCTTCGAGATATTCCTTATAAGTTCCGTTCAATGATGTTTCCTCCTTTAAGAGATAATCAAGACTGACGGAATATAAATCACTCATTTTAATAACGCTTATAATATCTGGATAGGATTTACCGTTTTCCCAGTTTGAAACAGTCTGTCTGCTGACACCAAGACTTTCGGCCACTTGTTCTTGTGTAAGCCCTGACTCATTTCTTGATTTTTTTATAAGTGTGCTTATTTCCATTTAGTCTTTCACCTCTTTTTGTTTTAGTCCTCTTTATGAGAACAACATCAATATAACGGATTTTTCAGAAAGTGTCTATCAAAAGGCTTTTACAAAGGTAAAATTTCTTTGTAAAAATTCTTTTACAAAGTTTATTTACTTTGTTTCTTCTTTGTTTTCAGGGTTTGTTTCTGATTTATTTCCACTGAAAGTCATTATAATCGCTGCAACGATGCCTGCTGCTAAAATTCCTAAAACTATATAATCTGATAATGTAAGATACATTTTTATTTCACCTCTTGATGTTATTTTAACTTAACGAGGAATAGTTTGTCTATTGAAAATCTGCACAATATATGTTATACTTTACTAAGTATTTTTGTCAGGAGATTATTATGAAAAAGATAGTTCCTTTTATTTTATTATCAGCTTTTATCCTATCTTCCTGTTCTGCAGATAAAGGACCTGATTTTTCTGAATTTGTAAAAAGCGAAACAGAAAATCAGGATAGCTCATTTTATACAGTAATCACAAACGAAGAAACGGGCGAAGAATTTTTTGAACTCAAAAAGCAGGAAATTCCCGTTCAAAGCGTTATTCAGAAAGAATATTCCGATAAGCTTTCTTCTCTTTCAGAGTTTGATTACTCATCACTCACAGAAGACGAAAAACTTTTATATGACATTTTAAAAAGAGAATACGAAATCAAAAAATCTGGTGCGAAATATATTTTATATGATGACATTCTTTCATCTGAAAATGGTGTTCACCTCTCACTAATAAATTCATTCTATGACTTCGAGATAAAGGATAAGGATGACGCAGAGAAATATCTTTCGCTTTATGAAGATGTAAAGGGTTTTATCGACAGCGTTATCGCCTATGAGAAAAAGCGTTCGGAAGCAGGGATAACAAGACACAAAAATGATGCTGAAATGATAGTTTCGGATTGTTTATCAATAGCAGAAAATCCCGAAAGAATAATGTCGGCATTTGAGAAAAAACTCAAAAACATTGGCATTACAGACGCTGAAAGAAAAGAACTTATTTCAGAACACAACAGACTCACGAAAGAAGTTTTTGTTCCCTCTTATAAAAAACTTGCAGGAGAAATAAAAAAACTTCCGACAAGAACAACGGGGGGATTATCTACTCTCCCCGATGGAAAAGAATACTATACGCAGAAAATTTCTTCGTTTTACGGAAAAGAAATAAATCCCGATGAAATAATAAAAAATCTTGATAAAGATTTATATTATTATGAAGGAATTTTTCTTTCAACGGCGTCATCTTTTCCCGAAACTTTCTATGAAGATAATTTCGGAATAAAAATTCCTTATTCATCGGTTGAAGAAATTTTACCCGATTATCTTAAAAAAGCAGAAAATAACTTCCCTTATTCAGAAAAATTCGTTCCCGAAGTGGAATACACTTCTATTCTGAAACTTCCCGTTATTACGGATGAAAAGAAACTCACAAAGGTTAAAATCAGCACAGTTTATCCCATAGATGAAACTATGGACTATATTTCTTCTGACTTTTTCCCGGGTGGTGCTTACAGAGATTTCTCTTATGAAAACTATGTTTCTGATGACAGAAGAAAATCATTTAAAAACGAAAGTTTCTCTGACGGTTGGGATATGTATGCAAAATACGAAATGAATAAGTTAATCTATGGAAACACCCCATCGCAGACGCTTATGAGTTCAAACTCTATTTTCTGGACTATGGTTATAGCAAGAGTTGATATGGGTGTAAACTATGAAGGCTGGGGCGAAACAGAGGTTGATAATTTCTTTAAAGAACATAATCTTTCTGTTCCTCTGGCTGAGTATTATTACAACCTTGCTGTTCAGAAGCCTTTTTACTGTATGAAGGATTATCTTTGTTTCCACGAGATAACATCTTCAAAGGAAAACCTGAAATCAACCTATGGCAGAGGCTTTGATGAAAAACTTTTCAATGAAACCGTGCTTAAAAACGGATATCTTCCACTTGACATAATGAACGAAAGAATAATATCGGATTATAACAAATCGGTTTCAGAAACTGAAGAATAACAAAAACCATACCCTTAAACTTAGGGTATGGTTTTATTTTTTTAGTGGTATTCCTATCGACCATATCTTTCCACCGTTATTTATAATTTCACTCTGCCTTTTGGCTGTTTCAAATCCCTCATATCTTTCTGAAAGTGATTTATTTATAACAAAAAGGCGTTGATTTTCTGAGCCTTTTATGCCACGGTTTTCGTTTAGTTCGTCAACATATTCCCCGTCGACAACAGCACCCGAAAGGTCAACTATTTTCTTTGTCAGAGGATTTTTACAGAGTTCTTCAAAAGAAAAACCTGTATAGATAAGAATATCTGTTATTCCGATTTCTCTTATTTTTCGGACGAGAGAAAGAAGTTCATCGGGCTGTAAAAAAGGCTCTCCCCCCGTTATAGTCACACCATCGGTTTTATCTTTATATTTTTCTATGATGTCCGTTATTGTTTCAACAGGAATATCTTTATCGGGATTTTCTTCCCATAGTTCAGGGTTGGAACAATTCTTGCATTTTCTTTTACAGCCTATTGTCCAGATGCCCATTCTTTTTCCGTATCCCAATGTTTTAACGGGATAATATAATCTGTCAATCTGCATTTTCAATCAGAAAAGCCATATCGGCAAAAGCAACTTCATCGCCGGAATTTATTTCGGTCATCTTATTCTTTTCGATTCTGACGCCGTTTATTGTTGTTCCGTTTGTGCTGAAATCGGTAACGAAAATCTTATCGTCGTTTATATCAAATCTTGCATGTTTACGGCTGATATAATCGCTGTCGTTTACATAATCGGAAAGAATATCTCCTTCTCTTCCAACTGTTTCTCCTCCGAAAATAAATGCCGAAACACTACCTCCTGTTGAGGTTATCTTCCATTTTGCGCCGTTGTTTTCTTCAACTGTAACGGGAGCTATAAAACTGAGGTCGTATCCACAGGCTTCACATTCGAGTTTATCGATTGTGTTTTTAACACCACAGTTTTCGCATATTCTGACTTCTCTACTCATCGTATGTCATTCTCCTTGATTTTTTTGCTCTTCGTTTTTCGGTTTTTGATAAGAATTCTTCTGAAACAGCCCTTACATATCTTTCATCAGCCTCACATGTACGTTCATCGGTAACAGAAAGGTCGTATTCAGAAAGAAGTGCTTTGACTTTATCATAATCAGGGCAGAATTTATCCATATCATCCTTGACTGCTCTTTTTTCGGCAGGCGAAATTTCACCCGACTCTGATTTTCCCAGAACCTCAAAAAGAACAGAGCCTTCTTCATTTGAAGAAACATTTATAACCGAACTTTCGCTGAATTCATAGTAATCCTTCTGGGTTGTATGTTTGGGTGTTGAAACGGTATTGCTTCCGATTATATCATAACCTATGCGTTCCATAATATCTCTTACGGAATCGGTTATGTATTCACCCATAGTTTTCTGTTCTGCCTCAGCATAAAGGGCTGTTACTTCATCTCTTAAAGCGTGGATATTGCCAAGAACAGATGCGTTTACATCCTTTGAAAGATATTCGCAGAGTGCTTCGTATTTCACTGTCAAGGCTTCGATTTCTTCTGTATTATCCGAAGAATTCCTCTCTAAAGCTATTCCGTTAAGGCGTTCTTTTAAGATACGCTCTTTGGTTTCTTCATCATATTTAACCGAAGAAATTACGGATTCGGCAAAAGCTTTTATCTCTGAAAAGTTTTTATCAGAAACGGTTTCTTCTATTATCTTTTCATATAACTCATCAACCTTTTCGCTTGAAAGAGTCGCCTCAAAAGCAGTAGTATCAGGAAGTGAACTTTCTTTTGCAATACTTTTTCTGTTTTCGACAGCCTTTTTTAGTGCTGAATATTCTTCGCTCATAATATGCCAGAGATTTCCCATTTCAAAAAATCTCTCAACAGAATTTCTTCTTTCTGAGGTAAGCGCTTTGCTATCACCTTCTGTCTTGCAGACAAAAGACGAAAGTCTTTCGTATCTTGAAAAATGTTTCATAAGCATACGATACTGAGATGTTTTTTCGCAACCTGCTTTTTTCGCCTCTTCAAGAATTTCTCTGATTTTATCCGTAGAATGTTCGCTGAAAAACTTATCAAATTTATGTTGCAGGGCATTCTGTTTGTTGACAAGAGCGTTACATTCTCTTTTTTCAAGCGCAACATCAAGTTCTTTCATAAGTTTCATACGACGGATTTTTCCTATTAAAATCTGTCCGTATTTCGGTCCACTCATTTAAAAATCCTCCTCAAGAGTCAAAAGCCATTCACGCAGTTGTTTTCCATAACCTTTTGAAAAAACCCACATATGAAAAAGTCTGTCGTAAACGAGAGTTTTCGAAAATTCTTCTCTTTCTTCATCTGAAAGGCTTTCGAGATAATCACAAAGCGACTTCATATCAGAAAATTTATCCGAATAGGTATAGTTTCTGTTGAGAAGATACAGAAGTGCATAGTAATACTCGTATTTTTCAAGAGTAAACTGTGCTCCTATATATTCAATACGTTCGATAACCTTATGGTCTATACCCTTTTTCTCCATATAGATTTTAAGGCATCCACTTCTTACAAAGTCAATAATATTATGGTCTTTTCCGGGAAGTTTCTGTTCGATTTCATCTCCCATTGCCTGCAACGACGCAAACATTTTTCCTCGATAGAAGATAGGAGCTTCGGGACTGAGGAGCATTATAACCTTGAAAAGACATTCATCGGGATTATTATGGTCTTTAAGAACAGCAACTTCTCTCTGAAGTGATGCACTGAACGCTGCGAGTCTTGTTTCAAAAGCACTTGTATGATAAACATAAACGAGTGCTTCATCCCAGTTTTCTCCGAAAGCATAAGCGAGTGACACTAAATCGGGATATGATCTGTTTTCAAAAACAAAGCCTGATGAATCAGCTGTTTTTTCATATGAAGAAGATTTGCTTTCGGGAATGATTTCGCCCGAAAGCCAACGCTTTATCTCATCATATCCGAAGCGATGTTCTCTGTCCTTTCTTGTGAGTCCTCTGATTAAAAGTGCAAACTGAGGGCTTACTGTTCTTGGAATCGGAATGTTTTTATTGAGTGTATGATAAAGTATCTGCATTTCTGTCATACCTGCAAAAACATCTATTCCTGTTACAAGATGAAGAAGTGTTATGCCTAAAGAATAATAGTCGCTTTCTTTGGAAACAAATCCTGCTGATGTTTCGGGCGCTGCATAACCGAGAGTTCTTGAAATTCCCGTTGCCCTTACGCTTAAATTATCATCAAGAACAGAGCTTATTCCGAAATCTCCGATAACGGCTTTTCCATCATCAGAAATAAATATATTACCCGGTTTTATATCTCTGTGGACAATGCCCATAGAGTGAAGGGCTTTAAGACCTTCTGCAATACATGGAATGATGTTTTCAGAAAGTTCCTTTTCTGAAACGGGCATTAAGGACGCTATATCGCCTTTACTGAAATAAGGCATTATGGCATAGAATTTTTCGCCGTATTCTCCACAATCAACATAAGAAACGATATATGGGCAATCTGTCTGCAAAAGTTTCTGTATGATTTCTTCTTTGGGCTTTTTGGTTTTATGGAAAAGTTTGATTATTCTTTTGTTTCCGTATTTTTCTCCAAGAAATACAGCTGCCTCACCCGTGTTTTCAGAGATGATTTCTATGATTTTATATCCACCTATAACAGCGCCTATGCCTACTATTCCATCTGATAACGAAGAAGCAACTATTTCAGATGTTGGCATAACCATCGTTTTTCGGTCGGTTTTATCCCTCATATCAAGGGTTGGTCTGCTGTTTTCCTTCAAAAAAATTCACCCACTTCAATGAACGGAGTAATCAAGCCCCGCTATATTATCTTTTTCGTAAATAGAATTTACTGTTAATGTTCCACCTGAGATATTTTCATCGAATATAACTCTTGAAAGGGGATTTATGAGGTTTTTCTCAATAACATTTCCTATGCCTCGACCACCGTTTTCAAGATTTCCGAATGATTTTTTATAGATATAATCTCTTGCCTCATCGGAAAGAACAACCTGTATACCCTTCTGTTCGAAGATTTTTGCAAAGATTTTATTTATCTGTGCGTTTGCGATTTCCTTTGCTGTATCTTCTCTTATAAAATCGAACACAACGAAATTATCGCCTATTCGGTTTAATATTTCAGGTCTTCCGAGCTGAAGTTTGAAATAATCCTTTATAGACTTTATCAGTCTTTCACGCATTTCTTCATAGGTCATATCAAGAAAGATACTCTGTGTTTTTCTTCCTGTTTCATCGGTATTATAAACACCGAGGTTACTTGTGAAGATAATGATTGTTTCTGAAAAATAAACCGTTTCGCCCTTACCGTCGGTCATTCTTCCGTCTTCTAAAATCTGAAGGAATTTATCGAAAACAGAAGGATGTGCTTTTTCGATTTCGTCAAAGAGAATTATCGAAAAAGGCTTTTCTTTAACGGCGTTTGTAAGCTGTCCACCTGATTCATAACCTACATATCCGGGAGGTGCACCCATAAGTTTCTGGTCGGACTGACTCTGCTGATATTCACTCATATCAAATCTTATGCAGTTATTGTCATCACCGAAAAGAAGGTTTGCAACGGTTTTGGCTAGTTCGGTTTTTCCGACACCAGTAGGGCCTGCAAAGAATAAAATTCCTTTAGGTTTTCCACTTCCCGAGTGCTGTAACCCTGCCATATTCGAGGCCGCTCTTTTTATAACGTCAAGAGTTTGTACAACGGCTGCATTCTGACCTTTGACGCGGCTTTTTATGTAGCTTTCGGCATTCTCGAATTTTTCTCTCGGAATGTCGTTCCAGGGATTATCCTTGATGCCGTATTTATACATATTGACAGCGTCCTTTATCTTTGAGAAAGAAAGTTTTTCCTTTCGGCAGAGAAGTTTTAAAGCATTGAGTTCGAGATTTGCGAAGCCTTCTGTCAGGTCGGCAAAATCGTTTTTATACTTATCAAGTTCATCATCGGTGAACTTTTCTTCGCCGACAAAGAAAGCAAGCTGGCTTTCTATGAACATTCTTCTTGAAGCCTTATCGGGTTCGCTTATATTTATTGCCTTTACCATAGGATTATCAATATAGAACCATGCAGGAATATCGTTTACCTTATCGGCAACAAAAAGCATAATATTATTGATAAAACGGTCGCCCTGCTTTACCTGAGTCTTTTTGAGAGTTGCCATCATAAGCTTTGAATAAAAATCCTTTTCGCTGTCTGAAAGGCTGTCTGCTGAGATAACATATCTTGATGCCGACATCATTACAACGGCAACGCTTTTCTCTTTATTCTGAACAGATGTTCTTATAAAATCAGCTGCCTGACTGTATTTTACAGTAAAGGTTTTTGTTTTTTCATCAAGTTTATTGAAACCTATGAGTTTTAAGAAGCTGTCGAGATGTTCTCTTGAATAATCATTATAAAAGCCATCTATATGATTGTAGAAAACAACTGTTGAATATCCGTTATCACAAAGATATTTGAAAAGATAATTATCGAGCATTATCATATCCCAACGGGTGTTTCCGTCTTCCTGAACTGTCGGATATGCATGAAGGTCATAGACATTTCCTTCTAAAAGAAAGGCTGTTTTTATATCTATAAACCTGTCGAGTTCGGTATGCCATTTACCAAGTTTCATTGTATGCTACCTCCGATACTGTTTTAGGTATGCAATAATACCCTTCTTTGCAGATTTTATTCGCCTTGAAAATCAGCATAAAGTCTTTGTACTGTATATTGGTTTCATTCTGATAAATCTCTTTGAAGCTGAGTTTTCTTATAACATTCTTTATCGTTTCGGGATTATACAAATCGGGAGTATCATCTTCGTTCAAGGCCCATCCGTTTCCGAAACGTATCGCATTTGAAAGTCTTTCAGCCATAACAGGAATAAGTTCCATACACTTTTCGATTTCTTCATATTTTTCATGAGGAATTGAAAGAAGTTTTTCTTTTGAAAAATATTCGTTGAATATCTCTCTTGTCAGTTCACATTCCTTAAACTCATGATAAAACGGACTATCAAAAAGCTTTTCAACTTCATAACGGTCTGATATTCTTTTATCATCGGGAGAACAGTTTTTAAGCAGTTCATATATTTTACCCGTAAAGTTTTTTAAAGCCATTTTACTTCTCCTTAGTGCAAATGGGTTTTACGATTTCGCTTTCGTTTATAAATTTATCCTTTACCCTCTTCATTCCGAGATTTTCAAGGATATCTGCACAATTCTCATCTGAAAGTTCTATATTTTCAAAATCGGATTTTTTTACAGAAAGTGCATAAATACATCTTGAAACACCTGACGCAAATTTGGCCGACATATTCTCAACATCCTTATTGTTTGAAGGAACAAAAGCATTGAGGATTATTTCATCAACAAAATCGCCATAGAGCGCTTCAAAGAGTTCGTGGATTGAACGAAGCCCTGCCGATAAAAGTGCTTTTTCATATCTTCTGTATTTTTCTTCGGGAGAAAATCTTACTTCGGTAACGGATTTATTCTCTATTACACATTTATATTTCATAATATCGGGAAAATTTTCATATCCACAGAAAAGAAGATTTAATGTAAGTGTTTTGGTATAAGGACTATAAACCACTTCGTTATCGGGCTTGAAATTTTCGGGATAAACCGAGTTTGCAAGAATAATTTTCGAATATTTTTCAATAGCACTCTTTTCGCCGTTTTCAAAACTTATTTTAAGACGTTTTATCTCGGCGTTATTTCTTCTTTTTCTTATATTGAATTTTTCCTTTTCAATCATATATTTACGGATAGCTTCTTTTTTATCCGAAATATACTTGGTCATCTGTGCTTTGAATTCTTCTTCTGCCCTTTCCTCAGCAGATTTGAATGAAAAGATTTTCATAAATCCACCTTCTTCGGAAGGCTGTTTTTTCTGAGGTGGGAAAGGATAAAGAAATTCGTCATAATTTTCGCTTATAATTTTTTTATCCCAGTCAAGACGGTCGTCGATTTTAAGGGTATGTGAAATAAGCGACATGAGTTCGGCGTTGATTTTTTCAACCTTTTCGGTCATTATCGCCGTTGCTGCAAGTTCATCTCCACCTGAAATCTCAACTATATGTTTTCTCAGCTCCTGACCACGCTGATTTCTTTCTTCTATCGCAACGAGTGATTCAAGTTCCCACATAGTTGTCGCCATTACAACCCTGTCTGCGCCTATATATGAGTTGCTTACTCTCATCGCATAGGGATGACTACGGTCTTTAGTCATAAAAACTGCACTTTTAACTATATTTGTTTTTATGGTAGGGTCAAAGAGTTCAGTTTCGTTTATGTTCATATTATCACTCCGTTACGGGTAAATTTCTTTTGCTGAAAACACATCCACAATAATTCTGACGGTATAGATTATATTTTTCGGAAAGTCTTACGGATTCTTTAAATCCGTTTTTCTTCTTGAAATCGGAAGGAAGATGTCTTGTATTTTCATCGGCATATTTTTCGCCGATTTCATTAAGTTTTTCTGCATTCTTATGAGGACTTATCGAAAGCGTTGTTGTATAGTAATCAAAGCCTTCTCTCTTTGCAATTTCTGAAGCTTCTTTTATTCTGAGGTCATAGCATTTAAAGCAACGCTCGCCACCCTCGTTTTCATTTTCAAGACCTTTTACGGCTTCGAAAAACAAATCGGGATTATATTCACCCTCAATAAACGAAATCTTGTTTTTAACAGGAAGTTCTTCTATAAGTCTTTTAACTTCATTGACACGATAAACATATTCGCTTTCGGGATAGATATTGGGATTATAATAAAAAACCGTTATTTTAAAATACTCTGCGAGATAGGTTAAAACATAGCTTGAACAGGGTGCGCAGCAACTATGGAGAAGAAGTGTCGGTGTTATATTTTTTTCTGATATTTCTGAAATCAGCTTATCGAGTTTTTTCTGATAATTCACATTCTGATCCACTGTTTCATCACCTTTACTCTGAGATATACCTATACATTATAATTATATCATAAAGAGTATGTAAATTCAACAAAAAAATCACAGCGATAAAATCGCTGTGATTTCTGTTGTTATTAAACGGTTGCGTTTGTCTGGTTGTTATGCTGATCAAGGAAACTGTCGTTCTTGACAAGCTGGATGTTGTTGTAAACTTCCATACCTGTTCCCGCAGGAACGAGTTTACCGATGATAACATTTTCTTTAAGACCACGGAGTTTGTCGCTCTTTCCGTGAATTGCAGCATCTGTAAGTGCCTTTGTTGTTTCCTGGAATGAAGCGGCTGACAAGAAGCTGTCTGAATTTGAAGAAGCCTTTGTGATACCCTGAAGAACAGGTGATATTTCGATTTTTTCGAGATCCTTTTCTCCTGCATCAATTCTTGCCTGAATCTTACGGTTTTCTTCATCAACTTCCTTACGATCAACGAGTGTGCCGTCGATGATATAGCTGTTTCCACCCTTTTCAACACGAACCTTACGGAGCATCTGACTGATGATAACTTCGATATGCTTGTCGTCGATATCAACACCCTGTGAGCGATAAACCTTCTGTACTTCTGTGATGATATAGTCCTGAACAACCTGCTGTCCCTTGATTGCAAGGAGGTCGTTTGAATAAACTGAACCTTCTGTAAGAGATTCACCTGCTTCAACCTTATCTCCGTCGTTTACCTTTATCTTGTATCCATAAGGAACAGTATATTTCTTTTCTGCTCCTTCTTCAAACACATCTTCAGGTGTAACAATAATTGTCTTGATATTCTTATTATCGACAATTTTTACAGTACCTGAAACTTCTGTAATGATAGCAGCATTCTTAGGTCTTCTGTTTTCAAAGAGTTCTTCTACTCTCGGGAGACCCTGTGTGATGTCTTCTGCTGAAGCAACACCACCGGTGTGGAATGTTCTCATTGTAAGCTGTGTACCGGGTTCACCGATAGACTGTGCTGCGATTACTCCGACTGTTTCACCGACTGTTACGAGGTTGCCGTTTGCAAGGTTTGCACCATAACATTTAGCACACACGCCACGCTTAGCCTTACAGTTAAGAACGGAGCGGATTTCGATGCTTTCTCTGCCTACTGAAACGAGATAATCAACAACCTTCTTTGCATCTACTGATGTAAGAAGCTTTGTCTTTGACATAATGAGTTCGCCGTTGTCATCACGAAGGTCGTTGACAAGGTATCTTCCTGTAAGTCTTTCGTTGAGTGTTTCAAAGTATGCTTCCTTACTTGCAGTTGCCATACTTCTTTCCTTGGATGTTGTTTCACGCCAGATAGGTGCGATATTGAGACCTTCTGTTGTGCAGCAGTCATCTTCATAGATGATAACATCCTGTGAAACGTCAACAAGACGTCTTGTAAGGTAACCCGAGTCGGCTGTACGGAGCGCTGTATCGGCAAGACCCTTACGCGCACCACGTGATGAAATGAAGTATTCGAGGATATTAAGACCTTCACGGTAGTTAGCCTTGATAGGAAGTTCAATGACTTTACCTGATGTGTTGTTGATAAGTCCACGCATTCCGGCGAGCTGACGCATCTGTGAGTCGTTACCACGGGCGCCTGAGTCTGCCATCATGAAGATGGGGTTATATCTACCGAGGTTTGCCTTAAGTGCGTTTCCTACTTCCTTAGTAGCATCATCCCAGATTGTCTGAAGTCTCTTTGAGCGTTCTTCTTCTGAGATATAACCACGCTTATGCTTAGCGTTAAGAATGTCAATCTTAGCGTCGGCTGCTGCAACGATTTCCTTCTTCTGAGGAGGAATTGTAGCGTCACATACGGCAACTGTGATAGCTGCTCTTGTTGAATATTTAAAGCCTGTTGCCTTGATCCTGTCAAGAACTTCAGATGTTGTTGTTGTTCCGTGAATCTTTATACATCTTTCAATGATATCTGAAAGCTGTTTTTTACCTACAAGGTGGTTGATTTCGAGATCAAACTGCTTGTTTGAATCTGTTCTGTCAACATATCCGAGATTCTGAGGAATGTTTTCGTTGAAGATAAGCTTTCCGACAGTGCAGTCGATAAGTTTTGAAACCTTCTTGCCACCAATTTCCTTAGAAATTCTTACCTTGATAGCTGCATGAATTGAAACTTCGCCTTCCTGATAAGCCATCATTGCTTCATCAGTATCACGGAAGCACTTTCCTTCACCCTTTTCTCCTTCTTTCTGGAGTGTGAGGTAATAAGAACCAAGTACCATGTCCTGTGTAGGAACAGCAACAGGGCGTCCGTCTGAGGGCTTGAGAAGGTTATTTGCAGCAAGCATAAGAAATCTTGCTTCTGCCTGAGCTTCTGCTGAAAGAGGAAGATGGACAGCCATCTGGTCTCCGTCGAAGTCGGCGTTGAACGCTGTACATACGAGAGGATGAAGCTTGATAGCTCTTCCTTCAACGAGAACAGGTTCGAATGCCTGAATACCAAGACGGTGAAGTGTAGGAGCACGGTTAAGGAATACAGGGTGTCCCTGGATTACCTCTTCGAGTGCCTGCCATACAGCAGGGTCTGTTGCTCTTTCTACCATCTTTCTTGCGCTCTTGATATTATTTACCTTATTGATACCGAGATCAACAAGTCTTTTCATAACGAAAGGTTTGAAGAGTTCAAGTGCCATTTCCTTAGGAAGACCACACTGATACATCTTGAGTTCGGGTCCTACAACGATAACCGAACGTCCTGAGTAGTCAACACGCTTACCGAGAAGGTTCTGACGGAAACGTCCCTGCTTACCTTTAAGCATATCGGAAAGTGACTTGAATGCACGGTTATTGGGGCCTGTAACGGGTCTGCCGTGTCTGCCGTTGTCGATAAGTGCGTCAACAGCTTCCTGAAGCATTCTCTTTTCATTTCTGATAATGATTTCGGGAGCTTCGAGTTCAAGCATCTTCTTAAGACGTGTATTTCTGTTGATAACTCTTCTGTAAAGGTCGTTAAGGTCTGATGTTGCGTATCTTCCACCGTCAAGCATAACCATAGGTCTGAGTTCGGGAGGAATTACAGGAATAACATCCATAACCATCCATTCGGGCTTATTGCCTGATTTACGGAAAGCCTCAACGATTTCAAGGCGCTTGAGAGCCTTTACACGCTTCTGGTCAGAAGATTTGTTTTCAAGTTCTTCTTTGAGTTCTTCAGAAAGTTTGTCAAGGTCGATTTCACGAAGAAGTTTCTGAATTGCTTCAGCACCCATTTCGGCAACAAAGTTGTCATCGTATTTTTCCTTACATTCTGAATATTCCTTTTCAGAAATAACAGCGTTCTTCTGAAGCCCTGATTTTCCGGGTTCGATTACGATATATTTTGTGAAGTAAAGAACTTCTTCAAGGCGTTTCTGAGAAATATCGAGAATCTGTCCGATTCTTGAAGGTGTTCCCTTGAAATACCAGATATGAGAAACAGGGGCAGCGAGTTCTATATGTCCCATTCTTTCTCTTCTTACCTTTGCTCTTGTTACTTCAACACCACAACGGTCACAGATTTTACCTTTGAAACGGATTTTCTTATACTTTCCACAATGACATTCCCAGTCCTTTGATGGTCCGAAAATTCTTTCGCAGAAAAGACCGTCCTTTTCGGGTTTCTGTGTACGATAATTTATTGTTTCAGGTTTCTGAACCACACCGTAAGACCATGCTCTGATCTGTTCGGGTGATGCAAGACCTATTTTTATGGATTCAAATGCATTAAATTCCAAGGTTCAATCACTCCTATTACTATTTTAAGTGAGAAAGAATTATTCTTCGTCCGTATCGAAATCATAGCCATCGTCTGAATCAGCGAAATCATCGCCGTCATCCATTATATAGCCATCATCGAGATCGCCCTTTCCGATTGTTTCGGGCATAATATCTTCATCATCAGGAGATGATACGGGCTGAGGAATAAGATCCTCATCATCATCGAATGTCTGCTTAAGGTCGATTTCTTCGTCGTTTTCATCAAGCACTCTGACATCGAGGCAGAGTGATTGAAGTTCCTTGATAAGAACCTTGAATGATTCAGGAACACCGGGCTTAGGAACATTCTGTCCCTTAACGATTGCCTCATATGTCTTTACTCTTCCGACTGTATCGTCAGACTTGACTGTAAGGATTTCCTGAAGTGTATAAGCAGCACCGTATGCTTCGAGTGCCCAAACTTCCATTTCTCCGAATCTCTGTCCACCAAACTGTGCTTTACCACCGAGAGGCTGCTGCGTAACGAGAGAGTAAGGACCTGTTGAACGGGCGTGAATCTTATCGTCAACGAGGTGATGGAGTTTAAGATAATACATATATCCTACTGTAACCTTATTGTCGAACATTTCACCTGTTCTTCCGTCATAAAGAGTGAACTTACCGTCTTCAGACATATGGATTGCCTTAGGATTGATTGTTCCGTCAAAAGGATTGATAAGGAAATCTTCATTGGGATCTTCTGTTGATTCTGTAATCTTGTTCGCCATATCAAATGCTTCACGGATATCAGCTTCATGCGCACCATCGAATACAGGAGTCATGATCTTCCAGCCGAGAGCCTTTGAAGCCATACCGAGATGAACTTCAAGAACCTGACCGATGTTCATACGTGAAGGAACGCCGAGGGGGTTAAGAACGATATCAAGAGGTGTACCATCTTCGAGGAATGGCATATCTTCGGGGGGAAGAATTCTTGAAACGACACCCTTGTTTCCGTGACGGCCGGCCATCTTGTCGCCGACAGAGATCTTTCTCTTCTGTGCGATATAGCAACGTACGAGCTTATTTACTCCGGGTGAGAGTTCATCACAGTTATCTCTTGTAAATACCTTTACATCGACAACGATACCTGATTCACCATGAGGAACACGGAGAGAATTATCACGGACTTCTCTTGCCTTTTCACCGAAAATAGCACGGAGAAGTCTTTCTTCTGCTGTAAGTTCTGTTTCTCCCTTAGGAGTTACCTTACCTACGAGGATATCGCCTGAACGTACTTCAGCACCGATACGGATGATACCATCTTCGTCAAGATCCTTAAGAGCGTCTTCGCCGACATTTATGATATCTCTTGTGGTTTCTTCGTCACCGAGTTTTGTATGTCTTGCTTCTATTTCATATTCTTCAATATGAACAGAAGTAAATTTGTCGTATCTTACGAGGTTTTCATTGAGGAGAACGGCGTCTTCATAGTTATAGCCTTCCCATGTCATAAATCCGATAAGAGCATTCTTACCGAGAGAAATTTCTCCATCCTTTGTAGCAGGACCGTCAGCGAGAACCTGACCCTTCTTGATCTTTTCGCCTCTGTCAACGATAGGTCTCTGATTGATACATGTTGACTGGTTTGAACGCTTGAACTTGATGAGTTTGTATTCATGGAGGTTTCCTGAACCATCCTTGATTACGATTTCATCGCCTGAAACTCTTTCAACCACACCATCTTCCTTGGCAACAACACAAACGCCTGAGTCAACGCCTGCCTTGTATTCCATACCTGTTCCGACGATGGGGCTTTCTGTCTTGAGAAGAGGAACAGCCTGACGCTGCATGTTTGATCCCATGAGGGCACGGTTGGCGTCGTCGTTTTCGAGGAAGGGAATCATCGCTGTTGCGATTGAAACAACCATCTTCGGCGAAACGTCCATATAGTCAATATTCTTTGAGTCTGTAACAAGAATCTGTTCACGGAAACGTGCTGCAACATTCTTGTTTGCAAACTTATTATCCTTTGTAAGAGGTTCGTTCGCCTGAGCAACTACATAGTTATCTTCTACGTCAGCTGTCATATAAACTACTTCGGCAAGAACTACGCCTGTTTCTTTATCAACCTTCCTGTAAGGTGCTTCGATAAAGCCGTATTCGTTGATTCTTGCAAAAGATGCGAGATATGAGATAAGACCGATATTAGGACCTTCAGGTGTTTCAATAGGACACATTCTTCCGTAGTGTGTATAGTGAACGTCACGTACTTCGAATGATGCTCTGTCTCTTGAAAGACCACCGGGGCCTAAGGCTGAAAGTCTTCTCTTATGAGTAAGTTCTGCAAGGGGGTTTGTCTGGTCCATGAACTGTGAAAGGGGTGATGAACCAAAGAATTCCTTGATTGCAGCTGTTATAGGTCTGATATTGATAAGCTGTGATGGGCTGATGCTTTCCATTTCCTGTGAACGACTGTTCATCTTTTCATGGATTACTCTTTCCATTCTTGTGAAACCGATTCTGAACTGGTTCTGGAGAAGTTCGCCTACAGAACGGATTCTTCTGTTTCCGAGATGGTCGATATCGTCTGTTGTTCCTACGCCATCGCAGAGGTTGAGGAAGTAGCTTATAGATGCAAAAATGTCATCAACAATGATATGCTTGGGGATAAGTTCATCTTTTCTTCTGATGATTTCATTGTGAAGTGCATCGATATCTTCTGTGCCGTATTCATCAAGAATTTCTCTGAGAACTCTGAATAAAACCTTCTCGTTTATACCGAGTTTTTCAGCAGAAAGCTTTTCGGGAAGGTAAAGATCGATATCAACCATACCATTACCGATAACCTTTACTTCCTTGTTTCTTACTTTTGTGATGCTTTCGCCGTTTTCACCTGTCATGAATTCCTTGACTTCAACTGTGATGAAAACTTCTGTTACGCCTGCCTGTTCGATTTCGAGAGCCTTTTCGTAAGTGAGCTTTTCACCTTCATCGGCGATAACTTCACCTGTCATTTCGTTTGTAACAGGTCTTGAAAGAATCTGATCACGAAGTCTTGAAGCGATAGCAAGCTTCTTGTTGTATTTATATCTTCCGAAACGTGAAAGATCGTATCTCTTTGCATCAAAGAAAAGATTGTTGAGATGTGTTTCGGCACTTTCAATCGAAGGAGGTTCACCGGGACGGAGCTTCTTGTAGACTTCTATGAGAGCTTCGCCTCTGTTCTTGGGTTCATCTTTTGCGATTGTCTGTGCGAGTCTTTCATCTTCACCGAACTTTTCGATTATTTCAGCATCGCTTTCACATCCGATAGCACGGATGAAAGTTGTGAGGGGAATTTTTCTGTTCTTATCGATTCTTACATAAACTACATCGTTTGAATCCATTTCGTATTCAAGCCATGCACCTCTGTTGGGGTTGATTGTAGAACTGAAAAGGTTTTTACCTGTCTTGTCCTTTTCAACGCCGAAGAAAACGCCGGGAGAACGAACGAGCTGTGAAACGATTACACGTTCAGCACCGTTGATAACAAATGTTCCACTCTCTGTCATAAGTGGGAATTCGCCCATATAGACTTCGTTTTCAACAACAACTCCTGTTTCTTTGTTGAGGAGTGATGCTGTAACTCTGAGAGGAGCAGAGTATGTTGTGTCTCTCTCCTTACATTCCGCAACAGTGTATTTCGGTGTATCATCGATACGATAATCGAGGAATTTGAGTTCAAGATTTCCGTTATAGTCTGTGATAGCATCAGTATCACGGAAAACTTCTCTCAGTCCCTCGTCGAGAAACCACTGATACGAGTTCTTCTGGATTTCGATAAGATTTGGCATGTCGAGCACTTCGGTA
>JAZNQY010000039.1:0-3754 GCA_045590375.1 Oscillospiraceae bacterium
CTGACGCTGTAATCGAAGGCAGACAGGGCACAGAAGCAGCTGCTACAGAAGAAACAGCAGAAGAAGACGCTGAATAATTCGATATATTTTTCATCACTATAATTGGAGGAAAAAACAATGGCTACTATCACAGCTAAAGACGTTGCTGCTCTTCGTGAAAGAACAGGCGTTGGTATGATGGACTGTAAGAGAGCTCTCACAGAAGCAGAAGGCGATATGGAAAAAGCAATCGTTCTCCTTCGTGAAAAGGGACTTGCTACACAGGCTAAAAAATCAGGAAGAATTGCTGCCGAAGGTCTCGTTATGGCAGTTGTAGACCCTGCTAAGAAAGCAGGATGCGTTCTCGAAGTTAACTCAGAAACAGACTTCGTTGCCAAGAACGAAGCTTTCGTTGGATTCGTTAAGAATGTTGCACAGACAATCATTGATACAAACCCTGCTGATGTTGATGACCTCAAGACAAAGACAATCAGTGGTGGCAGCATCACAGTTGAAGCTGAACTTCAGGAACTTTTCCTCAAGATCAGAGAAAACCTTCAGATCCGTCGTTTTGAAAGAATGGAAGGAATTCTCGTTCCTTACATCCACGGCGAAGGTAAAATCGCTGTTCTCGTAAACCTCGAATCAGATATCGCTGCTGACAACGCAGATCTCCTCACAGTAGGTAAGGATTGCGCACTCCAGATCGCAGCTATGAATGCTCCTTATCTCAATAAGGAAGCTGTTCCCGCAGATGTTCTCGCAGAAGAAAAGAGAATTATGATGGCTCAGATGTCTGAAGATCCTAAGATGGCTAACAAGCCTGAACAGGTTATCGCTAAGATCGTTGAAGGAAAGATCGGTAAATACTACACAGAAAACTGCCTTCTTGATCAGGTATTCGTTAAGGATGGCGACTACACAGTTCAGAAGTATATCGACAAGGTTGCTAAGGACCTCGGTGGCTCAATCAAGGTAACAAACTATGTTCGTTACGAAAGAGGCGAAGGTATCCAGAAGCGTGTTGACGATTTCGCTGCTGAAGTTGAAAACATGGCAAAGACATCATCAAACTAATTAAAATATAATTTCGAAAAGGAAAGGGAGGTGCAACCCAAATGGCAAAGTGTGATATTTGCGGAAAGGGTGTAACTTTCGGTATTAAGGTTTCACATTCACATCGTCGTACAAACAGAGCATGGAAACCCAATGTAAAGAGAGTAAAGGTTGTTGAAAACGGAACTCCTAAGCATATTCATGTATGCACAAGATGCCTTCGTTCAGGCAAGGTAACAAGAGCCGTTTAATCTTAAACCACACACTATGTAAAATAAGCGTCCGTTTTATCGGACGCTTTTTTATTTTCTGTAATAACTCCCTCTACCGAGTGGCAAACTTATTTTATTTTGATTAAATCACTTGTAATTCTGTAATAATTATAGTATAATATATAGTGTCTAACTATGTTTCGGAGGTGAAGATATGACTCTTGATACCGTCGTATTCGGAAACACTACGGTTTTAGAAATTTTTGTAAAACTTATTATAATTTTTTTAGTAACTCCCGTTCACGAATATGCCCATGCTTTTGCTGCCCATAAACTCGGCGACGATACCGCTGCATATCAGGGAAGACTTACTTTAAACCCTATCGCACATATCGATATCATCGGTGCAATCTGCATCTTTCTCTGTGGATTCGGCTGGGCAAAGCCTGTTCCTGTAAACCCTTTGAAATTTGATAAAAAGCATACAATCCGTGGTGGTATGGCACTTACAGCACTTGCAGGTCCTCTTTCAAACCTTATTGTTGCTTATATCGGTCTTGTCGGATTCAGATTTGTCCTTTATTTTTCAAATCCCGAAAATGATATGGCTTATTATCTTTCAACAATGCTCTATTATTTCTCAAGCCTCAATGTAGGTCTTGCGATTTTCAACTTTATCCCTATCCCACCACTTGATGGCTCGAAGATTTTAGGCGCATTTCTCCCTGCAAAATTTGACAATTGGGTAGCAAGAAACGAAAGAGTTATCTCGATAGTATTTATGGTAATTCTTGTGACAGGTATTCTTTCTTTCCCGATAGGAATTATTTCAAACTTCGTTATGATAGGACTCAATTACCTTGCTATGTGGGTTGACCTTATCGCTATGGCAGTGGGGGTAATATGACAGAAATATCATTCAAACTCGAACAATTCGAAGGTCCTCTTGACCTTCTTCTCCACCTCATCTCGAAGCACAAACTCAACATCTATGATATTTCAATAACCATTCTTGTTGAACAGTATCTCGATTATATCGAAAAGATGAACGAATATGATATGGAAGTAACAGGCGATTTTCTTGAGATGGCAGCAAGACTTATCTATATCAAGACAGTTTCTCTTCTCCCGAAACACGAAGAAGCAGATGTTATGAAAAAAGAACTTGAGGGAAGGCTTATAGAACATTCTCTCTGTAAAAGGGCAGCAGAAATTCTTTCAAAAAGATACTGTGGCGATAATATCTTTGTTCGTGAGCCTCTCAGGATTGACTTTGACAACACCTACCGTATTATCCATGAAAAAGAAGAACTTTTCGATGCATGGATGGGTATCAACATCAAAAAAGAAGATGCAGCACCCGTAAAAATCCAGTCATTCGGAAAAATCGTTTCAAAGCGTATGGTTTCTGTTACATCAAAGATTATCTATGTTTTAAGAAAACTCTATACAAGTGGCTCTGTTATGATGAATTCTCTTTATGTGGGAATGACTGATAAATCCGAAAGAGTAGCGACATTCTTAGCAATTCTTGAACTCACAAAAGCAGGCAGAATAACAATAAGCGACGATAACGAAATGATAACATTCAACGGAAGAAATAAAGAGGTAACATAATGCAGATAAATGAAAAAACAGCAGTGATAGAGGCTATCCTTTTTGCAAGTGGCGACCCTGTCGAACTTGACAGAATTGCCGAAGCTGCCAATGTCGAAAGAGATACAGTTGTAAAACTGATAACTCTTCTTAAAGACCGTTACGAAGAAACAGGAAGTGCACTTGAAATTTTAAAACTCGGTGATTCTTATCAGATAGCAACTGCTGAAAAATACGCAGATTACATAAAAGCAGCGCTTGAAACCAAAAAGAAAACACCTCTTTCTCCTGCTGCCATGGAAGTTTTGACAATAGTAGCGTATAATCAGCCTGTTACAAGGGGTTTTATAGAACAGGTAAGAGGAGTTGACAGTTCAGGCATTGTTACATCTCTTGTCGAAAAAAATCTTCTTGTAGAAGCAGGAAGAATTGACGTTCCGGGAAAACCTATAGCATACAGAACAACCGATAATTTTCTGCGTTGTTTCAAGATGAATTCAATTCACGACCTTCCTGCTATTCCCAATATGAGCGACCAGATAGGTTTTGATGAACTCACAGAAGAAGAACAGAAAAACGACTGATTTTCTATCACGATTTTATGGGAGGTGAAGTTTTGATTGCTCTTTATATCATCGGTGGAATAATTCTTTTCATAGCAATTTTACTTCATTGTCCTGTAAGAGCGAAGATAAGTTTTATAGATAAAAAATTTGATATATCGGTTAAATATCTCTTTTTCACGATATATCCTATGAAAGAAAAAAAACCGAAGAAAAAGAAAATAAAAAGTAAGAAAAAGAATAAGGTTAAGGAGAAAAAAGAGGTTATTTCAGATGAAATAAAAGAAGAAACCCTTTCTTCTGAAAACGGAGAAGAAGATAAGGAAAAACCCTCATCCGAACCTCCTC
>JAZNQY010000040.1:0-18994 GCA_045590375.1 Oscillospiraceae bacterium
CCTTCCTCGTAAATGGATACTTACAAGCGTTATGATAATGCAGCTTTTAAAAGTAGGTTCATCAGGGGTAGCGTTCAACTACTATATGAGAAAATCAAAGAATATAACAAGCTATACCTCTGTTATCTTCTCGCTTCTCTACGCACTTATGGGATATATGGTTGTTCAGCTTATGGACCCTATGTGGCTTGACGGACTTATATATCTTCCCTTTATAACATATGGCATTGAATGTCTTATTGAAAAGAAAAAGAAAATAAGATATATAATCCCATTGGCACTTATGTTTTTAGCGCATTTCTACATCGGCTGGATGATTGCTATCTATTGTGTTATCTATTTCTTTGTTTATCTCTATTTCATCCATGAACCCGAAGAAGATACAGGTTTCAAAGGATTTATGGGTGCTTGTGTGAGATTTGGTATAGGCTCACTTACAGCAGGGGCGATAGCAGCTGTTGTAATCCTTCCGACAGTTTATTCGTTAAGCCTCGGAAAGCTCGAATTTTCAGAACCCGATTACTCTCTTAAAGGAATGTTTGTAATCTTTGATTTCTTTACAAAACTCCTTCCTCAGAGTTATGATACAGTAAGAAACGAAGGCTTACCTTTTGTTTACTGCGGAATGCTTACTGTATTTATGATTCCTCTCTACTTTATGAATTTCAACATAAAGAACACCAAAAAAGTAGGATACGGAATAACAACGGTAATAATCTTCCTCAGTATGTATCTCAGCACTATTGACATCGTATGGCACGGATTACAGGTTCCTAACTGGCTTCCCTACCGTTATTCGTTCATCTTCTCATTCCTTCTTCTTATGATGGCAGCAGAGGCTTTTGAACGCATAGAAGGTGTTGATACAAAGGCACTCGGAATTGTTACTGTATGTATGATAGCGTTTGTTATAATAGTTCAGAAATTCGGTTTCAAGCATATAACCTCAAGCACTATATGGTTCTCACTTATCTGTATTATCGGATATTCAATGCTTGTTTTCTACTACAAGAAAAATCCACTTTCAAAAGTTATGCCGTTTGTGTTTATGGTGCTTGTAGCAGGTGAACTTTTCGGAAATTCACTCCATACTCTCCATGCTATTCATACAGATGTAGTTTTCAGTAAGCGTTCATCTTATGTAAACTACATCCAGACGGGCAGAGATGTTATAGACGAACTCTACGAAATCGACGACAGTTTTTACAGAACAGAAAAGACATATCACAGAACGGTAAACGACCCTATGGCTTTCAGAATGAGAGGGGTTTCTCATTCATCATCAACCCTTAATTCACATGTCATCGGTCTTCTTGACAAACTCGGTTATGCATCGAGAGGGCATTATGTAAAATACAACGGTGCCACAAAGCTTACTGATGACATTTTCGGAATAAAATATGTTCTAACAAAAGAAGAACCTGTTTTATATACAGAAACTGTCCTTACAAATGTAAACAAAAATGACGCATCTGATGTCATAACAGGATATAAGAACGACAACGCACTTTCAGTAGGTTATATGGTCGATAATGCGACAAGAGACCTTACCTTCGTTAAATACAATCCTTTCAGAAATCAGAATACTCTTCTTTCAACACTCCTCGGTGATGATTATACAGAATATTTCGTTCCGATTGAGATAGACCAGTTCATTCCCGAAAATGTTGCTAACTCAACCTCTTACGGACATAATCATTATACTGTTATAAGAGAAGGCGAAAATGCACAGCTTGAATATGTTTTAACAGCGCCGAATGAAAACCCTGTTTATATGTTCCTTGCCTGCGATTATAGTGGATACGAAAAGAAGCTCAATATCTGGGTAAACAAGGAATTCAAGGGAATTTATTTCGAAACCGACAACTACTGCATAAAGCCTTTGGGACAGTTTAAAAAGGGCGAAAATGTTTCGGTTATAACAACTCTTACTAAAGAAGAGGTTTATGTAAGAGATTCATGGTTCTATTATCTTGATGAAGAAAAACTTGATTCTGCTATCGAAAAACTTTCAGAAGAACAGCTTGATGTAACATCATTCACAAGCAGTTCTCTTAAGGGAACAATAAACGTTTCTGATGGCGACAGTAAGTTCCTTATGCTTACTATTCCCTATGAAACAGGTTGGAATATTTATGTTGACGGCGAAAAGGTTGAATATTTCGAAGCTGCATCAGGACTTATAGGAATTGACCTTCCTGCAGGAGAACACACAATCGAAATGAAATTCTTCCCCAAAGAACTTACACTCGGTATCATAATCACAATAGCAGGTCTTGTAGCACTTGCTGTTATATGGATTCTTGAAACAAAAAAGAGTAAGGTTCTTCTTAAAAGACTTTATAGTTGATAAAACAAAATCTCCCCTCAGATGAGGGGAGATTTTTTATACATAAAATATACTAATCTATAAAACGAAGCAGAAAGCACGGGATTTTTCGTTTTATTAAAGTATGATTGACTTTCCTGACATTTCTTCGGGCTGAGGAAGGTCTAAGAGTTTGAGCATTGTAGGAGCAAGGTCAGCAAGAACGCCACCTTCACGGAGTTTTACATCTCCAGCACCAACGCAGATAAAGGGAACGAGATTTGTTGTATGTGCTGTGAAGGGTGAGCCATCGGGTTCATACATCTTATCAGCATTACCATGGTCTGCTGTTATGAGTGCACATCCGCCCTTAGCGAGAATTGCGTCAACTGTCTTTCCAACACATTCATCAACTGCTTCAACAGCCTTTACTGCTGCATCAAACACACCTGTGTGTCCTACCATATCGCAGTTAGCGTAGTTAAGGATTATAACATCATATTTATCTGAATTGATACGGTTTACAACTTCGTCAGCAACAAGATATGCACTCATTTCAGGCTGTAAGTCATATGTTGCAACCTTAGGTGAGTTGATGAGTGCTCTGTCTTCGTTTTCAAATGATGCTTCAACACCACCATTGAAGAAGAATGTTACATGAGCATACTTTTCTGTTTCTGCGATACGAAGCTGTGAAAGTCCCTTAGAAGCGATATATTCGCCGAATGTATTTGTAAGTCCTTCAGGTCTGAAAGCGATATCAACATTAGGCATTGTAGCATCATACTGTGTCATACATACATAGTAGAGAGGGAATCTTCCGTTTCTTCTTTCAAAGCCTGTAAAATCATCATCAACGAATGTTCTTGTGATTTCTCTTGCTCTGTCAGGACGGAAGTTGAAGAATACAACGCTGTCATTAGCTGAGATTACGCCGTTCTTATCAACAACTGCAGGAACAACGAATTCGTCTGTAACGCCTTCTGCGTAAGACTTTTCCATAACATCAACAGCACTGCTGTTTTCAACGCCTTCGCCGTAAACCATTGCGGCATAAGCCTTTTCAACTCTTTCCCAACGGTTGTCTCTGTCCATAGCGTAGTATCTTCCCATAACTGATGCGATTTTACCAACGCCGATTTCTTTACACTTTGCTTCGAGTTCAGCGATAAAGTCCTTACCTGATGTAGGGGGAACGTCTCTGCCGTCCATAAAACAATGGATATAAACCTTTGTAAGACCATTCTTCTTTGCGAGTTCCAGAAGTCCGTAAAGGTGAGTGTTGTGTGAGTGAACACCACCGTCTGACATAAGACCGAAGAAGTGAAGTGCGCTGTCATTCTTCTTGCAGTTTTCGATAGCCTTTACAAAAGCTTCCTTTGTGAAGAAATCGCCATCTTTAATCGACTTTGTAATTCTTGTAAGTTCCTGATAAACTATTCTTCCTGCACCGATATTTGTATGTCCTACTTCTGAATTACCCATCTGTCCATCGGGAAGACCAACATCCATTCCTGATGCGCCGATAAGTGTGTTAGGATATTTTTCCATAAGGGCAGTAAGGTTAGGTGTTTTTGCAGCAACGATAGCATTGCCGTAATCACTTTCGTTATAACCAAAACCGTCCATAATAATAAGAGCGAGTGGTTTTTTAGACATTTTATATCTTCCTTTCAAAAGATTACCTTGCAGTTTTTTCTGCAAGGTAATAGTAAATGTTTATCTTAAGCAATGCAGTTTGAACCTGCTTCGAGAATAACACCGAAGTCAGCAGCCTTGAGTGAAGCACCACCGATAAGTCCACCGTCAACATCGGGCTGGTTAACAAGTTCTTCAGCATTCTTGGCGTTCATTGAACCACCATACTGAATAACGAGTTCAACAGCGTCAGCCATTGAGTAGAGGTCAGCAACAACGCTTCTGATGTATTTACATACTTCGTTAGCCTGTTCTGCTGTTGCAGTCTTGCCTGTTCCGATTGCCCAAACGGGTTCGTAAGCGATGATAACATTCTTGAGTTCTTCGTCACTTACATCAGAAAGAGCGATTTTTGTCTGCATTCCAACGATTTCTTCTGTGATACCCTGTTCTCTTTCAGAGAGAAGTTCACCTACACAGAGGATTACCTTAAGACCTGCAGCGAGAGCAGCTTTGAGTCTCTTATTTACAGTAACATCTGTTTCACCGAAATACTGTCTTCTTTCGCTATGACCGATAACAACATATTCAACACCCATTTCAGCGAGCATATCTGCTGAAATTTCGCCTGTGAATGCACCACTCTTTTCAAAGTGGCAGTTCTGTGCGCCAACCTTGATGTTTGAGCCCTTTGTTGCTTCGATTGCTGTTTCGAGGTTTGTGAAAGGAACACAGATAACAACATCACAAGTAGCCTTTGCAGCGATGGGCTTGAGTTCTTCGATAAGAGCCTTTGCTTCGGGTCTTGTCTTGTTCATTTTCCAGTTTCCTGCGATAACAACTTTTCTTAAATCCTTGTTCATTGTAAACTCTCCTTTATAATTATATTATGAAAAATCAAGACAGACAGGGCATAAATTCTGCCCTGCCTGTAAATTTTAAATTACTTGTCAGCGATAACGTCAACGCCGGGGAGAACCTTTCCTTCGAGGTATTCGAGTGAAGCTCCACCACCTGTTGAGATGTGGCTCATCTTATCTGAGAAGCCGAGCTGGATAACTGCTGCTGCAGAGTCACCACCACCGATGATTGTTGTAGCATCTGTTTCAGCGAGAGCCTTGGCAACTGCGATTGTTCCCTTAGCGAGAATGGGGTTTTCGAAAACGCCCATAGGTCCGTTCCATACAACTGTCTTTGCTGACTTAACTGCTTCAGCGAAGAGTTCCTGTGTCTTTGTTCCGATGTCAAGACCCATCATATCAGCGGGGATCTTGTCAGCGTCAACAACTGAGATTTCGATTTCAGCATCGATAGGATCAGGGAATGACTTTGTGATTGTTGTATCGATAGGAAGAAGAAGCTTCTTGCCGAGGTCTTCTGCCTTCTTGAGCATATCCTTGCAGTAGTCGATCTTTTCGTCGTCAACGAGAGATGTTCCTACTTCATAGCCCTTAGCCTTGAGGAATGTATAAGCCATACCACCACCGATGATGAGTGTATCACACTTTTCGAGGAGGTTTGAGATAACGTTGAGCTTATCAGCAACCTTAGCACCACCGAGGATAGCAACGAAAGGTCTTTCAGGAACTTCTACTGCGTTTCCGAGATACTTGATTTCCTTCTGCATAAGGTAACCAACTGCTGTTTCCTTAACGAACTTTGTAACGCCTGGTGTTGAAGCGTGTGCACGGTGAGCTGAACCGAAAGCATCCATTACGAATACTTCGCCGTCAACGAGTTCGCCGAGTTCTTTAGAAAGGTTTTCGCCGTTCTTTGTTTCATCAGCGCCACGGAAACGTGTGTTCTGAAGAAGAACAACATCACCGTCAGCCATTTCAGCAACTGCCTTCTTAGCGTTGTCGCCTACAACTGTATCGTCGTTAGCGAATGTAACCTTAACGCCGGGGAGAAGTTCAGCAAGTCTTGCTGCAACGGGAGCGAGTGAGAACTTATCTTCGGGACCATTCTTGGGCTTGCCGAGATGTGAGCAGAGAACGAGCTTGCCGCCGTCTGCGATGAGTTTTTTAATTGTGGGAAGAGCAGCTGTAATTCTGTTGTCGTTTGTTATAACGCCTTCTTTAAGAGGAACGTTGAAATCGCAACGAACGAGAACTTTTTTGCCTTTAACATTAATGTCGTCTACAGTAACCTTGTTTAATCCTGCCATTGTAAGACACTCCTTTAAATGAAATAGTTTTTGTTGGTTATTATTTTAACAACCCGATACTCTTATTTTAACCTATTTCACAAAATTTAGCAATAGTTATTTGTAAAAAAATTCTTAAAAAAACGGCACACCGACGATTTTTAGTCGGTATGCCGATATATTATTTTCTGTTGGGTTCTTTTATGATAATTCCTACAACTTCATGACCTAAATGACAAGCGATTGTAGCACCTACTCCTAATGTTTCGGTAGGACCATAACCCACTTTCTTCTTCATAGCAGTTGCAATTTCCTTGTTACATTCTTCATTACTTCCGACAAGGATAGCATAAGGTGTCTGAGGAACCATTGTTTCAGTAGCATATTCTACCATTTTAGGAATAACTGCTTTTTCTCCTCTGATTTTAGCAACAGTTTCAGAAATCGCATCACGGAATACGATAATAGGCTTAAGACCTAAAACTTCGCCGACAAAAGCAGCAACGCAGCCTACTCTTCCTGATTTTCTTGCATATTTGAGTGTGAAAGCTGTACAGATGATTACACCACTGTCAAACCAGTCTGAAAGAAATCCAAGAACTTCATCAACATCTGCGCCCTTCTTGATTTTCTTTGCGGCTTCTATAACGGGGAAACCATAAACGCCTGTATATCCCTTTGTATCAAGGACATGGATATTTATTTTTCCCTTTGCTTCGGGCTTTTCTTCAAAGAACATATCAACAGCCATAACTGCGTTGTTATATGAGTTTGAACCTATTGAAGCGATAACAGCACAGATTACATCCTTATATCCTTCGTTATAAGCCTTTTCATAAGCCTCGAAATAGTCTGTTGTGAGAACCTGTGATGTATGAGGTATCTCATCGCTTTCTTTAAGTATTTCGTAAAATTCTTCTCTGGTAAAGTCAACATGTTCTCTGTATCCCTTATCCCCTACTGTTATAGGAAAGCAGATGAGATGAATGTTGTGTTCGGCAGCCTGAGCAGGTGAAATATCACTCGCAGAGTCTGTTATGAGCTTTATCTTTGCCATAAGTATTTTTCCTCCGTAAATTTCAGCAAGGACAACTTTGTTTTACAAAGCATCTTCCCAACTGTATTTTGTAAGACTTCCTTCTTTTGCGAGATCAGGAAAATCCCACTGTCTTAAAACTTCATAAGCAGCAATAGCAACTGTGTTTGAAAGGTTAAGACTTCTTAATGTGTTTCTCATAGGAACACGCACGCATTTTTCCTTATTTTCAAAAAGAAGTTCTTCAGGTAGCCCTTTATCTTCTCTTCCGAAAAACAGATAGGCGTTATCGGGATAAGAAACATCGGTATAGACATTTTTTCCCTTCGTTGTGAAATAAAAATATTCTCCGTTATTCTTGTCAAAAAAATCATCAAGATTTTCATAATATGTTATATCGAGTTTATCCCAGTAGTCAAGACCTGCTCTTTTCAGGTTTTTGTCCGTAACCTCAAACCCTAATGGTTTTATGAGATGAAGCCTTGCTCCCGTTACGGCACAGGTTCTTGAAATATTGCCTGTATTCTGTGGAATCTGTGGTTCTAAAAGAACTATATTAAGATTTTTCATTGTAACATTATATCACACTTTCATATATTTTGCAATAGTATTACACTAAAGAGTTTCGAAGCCCTCTGCATCCTTGTTTTCTGCAAGACGGTGTAATGTTCTTTCAAGCATTACACCATAGCGTGATTCCGTTCCGAAACTGTATGTTGTTTTTATTGTAAATTCGAGAAAATCGGTTGCCCTGCTTATTGCAATAGGAAGGCTGTCGCCATGAAGGATAGCGCCGACAAGAACTGATGCGAAAATATCTCCTGTTCCGGGATAATTTACATTTACATATTCAAAAGGAACTTTCCAGAAGCTTGAATTTCTCTTGTCATAACCTATGTTGCATTTTTTACCCTCTGCCATATCAACACCCGTTATAACAACAATGTCAGGTCCTTTTTCTGCAAGTCTTACAAGACGTGATTTTGCCTCTGTCGTTGTCATCGGAAGAACATCAAGTGGTTCACCGAGAAGGATTTTCGCTTCTGTTACGTTTGGTGTTATTATATCTGCAACAGCAACGAGTTCTGCCATTCTTTTCTGTAAATCGGGTGTGCAGGTGCGATAGGGTTTTCCGTTATCACCCATAACTGTGTCAACAACTTTGAGTGCTTTGGGAAAACTCGAAAAAAATTCAAGACAATGGTCTATCTGGTCTTTCGAAGCTAAAAATCCACTGTAAATACAATCAAAATTTTCTCCGAGTTTTTTATAATGCGAAAGTGCAGGAGAGATATACTCTGTAAGGTCACGGAGCTCAACATCGCCGAAACCACCCGTATGTGAAGAAAGAATTGCCGTCGGAACAGGAACAACCTGTATTCCCATAACGGATAATGTGGGAAGTATTACCGAAAGACTGCATCTTCCGAGTCCCGAAAGGTCATGTATTGCTAATACTCTTTTTAAATAATTTTCCAAAATAATTACCTCTTTTAAAAACATATAAATTAATTATACAACATTTTTTCCAAAATAAAAAGAGTATTGCGATAATATTTTTGCAGATAATAATTTTACAACGAAAAAAGGAGAGATAAAAATGAAATTTATGACAATGGTAAAGGGTGCTGCAATACTCGCCGTTGCAGGAACAGCAGTTTATCTTTATGCCTCGGGAACGCCGTCAGCCAAGAAAAAATTAAAAAGAAATGCCGAAAAAACACTTCATTCGGCAGAGGATATGCTTCATAGCATAACCGACCTTATGTAAATAGAAGAAAAAGCCGACTTTTTTACAGTCGGCCTTTTCTTTTGCAGAATTTATTTGAGGAGTTAAGTTAGTTGGTTTTATTGTTGTCAATAACTTCTATTTCTTCTGTTTCGGGTGCTGTCGGCATTACTATCGCCATAATGAAATAAGCGAGAACCAATGTTCCGAATGAACAGAACATAAGAAGAATATAGATAAGTCTTACTATTGTGGGGTCAAGGTTTATAAATTCGCCTATTCCTCCACATACTCCACATATCATCTTATTTTTTCTTGAACAATAAAGTTTTTTCATCATTTTTCCTCCTTAAAATGTGTGTTAAGCAGCTTTGTCTTCTGTTACTTCTTCGGCTGTCATTTCTGCTGTAAAAGTAATTTCAAAATCGCCTACACCGTTATCAATGTCAATAGTTTTGGGTGCTGATTCTTTTCCGATCGAGAAAGAACTTCCTGCTGCTGAATATGAGTTATCACCGATAGTTATATCTCCTGCGCCCTGACTTACTGTGATACGGAAATCTTCTTCTTCACCTACGATAGTAATGTCTGATGAACCTACTCCACCATCATAATCAAGGCTTTCGCCTATCTTTGTTGTGATTGAGAAATCACCTGTGCCTATATCTAATTCGCCTGACTTGACATCACCGTTATTGACATTGATTTCTCCTACTCCACCTGAAATCTTGAAATTATCAGCCTTGATATCGCCAAGATTAATTGCACCTACACCTGACTGAACAGTAAGGTCTTTTGCAGTAATCTTTCCGTTTGTAGAAGAAAACTCTCCGACACCTGTGTCTATTTCTACTTTTTCTCCTGTGATGTTATTGCAGATTGTATTTCCTGCGCCTGTTACGATATAAACTTCATCTCCTGCTGTAATATCCCCCAAAACAACATTGCCTGCACCAAAATTAAATGAAATATCTTCGCTCGCAACAAGGTCTGTTATATCTATGTTTCCTGCGCCTGTCTGGATATAGATTTTTTCTGCTTCAAAATCTTCGGGAATTGTGATTGTTACAGTGCCTTCATATTCAACAATATTGAATAATGTGTATTTTGCGTCATCTTCAATGCGAAGAGTTCCTTCTTCGTCGATGCGTGCATTATCAAACATACCTGAAAGTACATTTGTTGCTGAAAGGCTGAATTTATCGCCCTTTACAACCTTTATATCACCAGCACCGAGTTCGAATTCAAGGCTTTTTACATCCCCTGTGAACTCTTTATCGTAATTCTGATAAGAAACAGTTGTGAGATTTGTTATGGTGTTTTTAAGCTGAAATCCACCGAATCCTATGCCTATTGAAAAGAATATAGCACCGAATGCAAAGCAGGCGCCTGCTATTACAAGTAAAACCTTAATAAATGTCTTCATATTACTTCTCCTTTTTCTTTACGGCAATAATCGCTACTATCCCTGCTGTAATGATGACTACTGCCGATATGATTGAAATAATGATTTTTGCCATAAATTCTTCCTCCTTTTATTTTATACGGAATATCTTTTTGAATAACTTTACAAGTCCTCTGAAAAATGCAGGAACTACTTTAAGAATAATAGCCCATCCGGGAATAGCGAGAAGTGCACCGATTGCTATCATGAAAAGTGAAACGCCCATAAGTGTGAATGCTGTTGCGAAATCTGCCGAAGCAAGCACGCCGAATGATACAACAAAGCCTAAAATACCCGCAATACCCACAACAAGTGATGCAAGCGCTATCGCAAGAAGAAGTGTAAGAACTGTTACAATGATTGCTAATGCTATTGCAAACGCTGCAACTGCAAGTGCGAGCCACAAGGGCGATGTTATAACGCAAAGAATTATTATGAGAACAGTTTCAAGGGCTGTAAGACCTTTCTTTTCTTTTTTCTTCTTTGTGTTTTCTTCTGAATTTGTTCCTGTTACAACAGGAATATTTTCTGTTGATGATGTTTCAACTCTTCCCATATCGGAAAGAATCTGGTCAGCAACACTTTTTGCGCTTCCGAGTGATTTTATAGCGTCATCGGCATCTTCTGATTCTTCTAAGTATTCTTCATAATATTTAACTGCCGATTCAAGTTCTTCTTTGGGAAGAACCGAAAGGTAACTCTTAAGTTCCTCAATAAACTGCTCTTTTGTCATATATTTTCTCCCTCCATTATCCTGTCAACTTTCTGTTTGTGGGATTTCCATTCTTCCCTGTAAAGACTGAGTTGTGCAGCCCCTGCTGTTGTTACACGATAATATCTTCTGTTTCTGCCCATATACTCTTTGTCGTAGCTTTCAAGACATTCGTCTTTCAAAAGTCGTCTGAGTACAGGATAGAGAGTAGATTCTGACATATCAATCGCCTCTCTGATTTCCTGAGTTATCTTGTAGCCGTATGTATCTTCTTTGGATACGATAGCGAGAACAAGTGCGTCAAGCAAACTTGCGCTGATAGGAAATGCCATATTTTACAGTCCCCCTTTTTCTGAAATAATATTTTTTCAAAACTAATATTGTTTTGTTTTCTATATTATACGGCATATAATATAATATGTCAACTATATATTATAACGAAAAAAGCAGCAGTAAATCCTGCTGCTTTCGACATATTATACAAAACGGCTATTCAGAGAGTTCTATCCACTCATCAGAAAGTTCTGAAATCTTATTTTTTGTTTCCTCAATCTGCATACATTTTTCATTTAAAAGCTGATAATCCCTTGTGATTTCAGGAAGGGTTATTTCTTCTTCGAGTGTTGCCTGTAAGGATTCAAGTTCTTCAATTTCTTTTTCTATCGCCTTTATACGCTGTTTTCTTGCTGCGTCAGCGCTTCGCTGTTCTTTTGTTCTGTAAACCTTTGTGTTCTTTTCCTCAGCTGTTTTCTGTTTCTTGATTTTGATTTCCTGCTCCTCTACTTTCATCTTCTCACGCTGAGCGTTCATATATTCAGAAAATCCATAAGGATAGTCAACAATTTCGCCATCATCGATTTCGATTATTCTTGTTGCAAGACGATTTAAAAGATATCTGTCATGCGAAACAAAAAAAATAGTCTGGTCGAATTTACAGAGCGCTTCTTCGAGTTCTTCCTTGCTGACAAGGTCTAAATGGTTGGTAGGTTCGTCGAGGATTAAAACATTTCCTCTTTCTTCAATCATAATGGCAAAGCAGAGTTTCGCTCTCTCTCCACCACTTATTACGCCTACCTTTTTGAATACATTCTCTCCCGTTAAACGAACTCTTCCGAGTGCCCCTCTTATCTCTTTATCGAGCATTGTACTGTTTCTGTTATGAAGTTCGTTTATAACGGTATTTTCAGGGTTAAGGTTAGCACCCTCCTGATCAAAATAGCTTATCTTTACATTTTCAGCCCAATCAATAATTCCTTTATTATGAGGGATTATATTCTGCAAAACTTTAAGCATTGTTGATTTTCCCGTTCCGTTTGAGCCGATAAACGCAATTTTTTCTCCTCGTTTTGCCTCAAAAGAAACGCTGTCGACAAGTGTTTTAGCGCCATCGCCTACTGTGAGGTCGATATTTCTTACCGAAAGAATATCAATGGGTGGAATGATATCATACTGAAAATCAAGATGTATTCTCTTTTCTTCGGGCAGAGGTTTTTCAACGAGTTCAGCCTCTATTCTCTCAATAGCGTGGCGTTTGTTTTTCGCAGCAGACGCTGATGTTGCCCTTACAATATGGCTGTCAACAAATTCTGTAAGACGCTTTATTTCAGCCTGTTGTGCGTCATATTCTTTCTGCTGTCTTGCTATTGCTTCTTCCTTCTGTTTCATAAAAGAGGTATAGTTTCCTTTATATCTGCGTATGCGTCCTCTTTCAATTTCAGCAACAGATGTGCAGAGCTTGTCTAAAAAGTATCTGTCGTGGGATACTATCAAGAGTGCGCCCTTATATCCCGAAAGATAATCTTCAAGCCACATAACTGTTTTAAAGTCAAGATGGTTTGTAGGTTCGTCAAGGATAAGAAGTTTAGGGTTTTCAAGAAGAAGTTTTGCTATCGCGAGTCTTGTCCTCTCCCCTCCCGAAAGTTCTGAAATAACGCTTTCGTATCTGTCGGAAGGAAAACCCATTCCCCCTAAAACCGTTTTTATCTTTACATCAATGAGATAGCCTTCATTCGCCTCAAACCAATGCGAAAGACGGGTATATTCTTCTGCTATTGATTTATCTTCGGTCTTATGCATTTCGTTTTCAAGAAAACGCATTCTTTCTTCTGCCGAAAGAAGTTCTGAAAAAGCAGTTTTCATCTCTTCTATAATAGTATTGTTTTTATCAAGACCACTGTTCTGTTCGAGATAACCTATCGAAGTTGACTTTGAAACGAAAACAGAACCGTCACCCTCTGTTATATGGTCGGGCAGTTCTTTTCCTGTAAGGATTTTAAGAAGAGTCGATTTTCCACAACCGTTTCGCCCGATAAGACCTATTCTGTCGTTATCTTCAATAGTAAGCGAAATATTATCGAGAACCTGCGTTCCGTTATAGAATTTGTTTATTTTATCAAGTGATGCTATCATTTTCTACTCTCTCCAAAATAATTATCTATACTATTATAACATATAATGAATAAAAAATAAAGGTATCAGATTAAATCCGATACCTTTATTCGTTTTAAAGCAATTTAATTACTTGTTGTTATAAAGTCCACGCTTTACGTATGTTGTATGGAGAACTTCATGAGCCTTATGGCTGTTGGGTTCACCAAAGAATTCATCGTAGATAGACTTGATAGCAGGGTTTTCGTGTGATCTTCTGATAGAGTTAGCAGCATCGATAGCGTAGAGTGCTTCTGCTCTCTTAGCTCTGATATCTGTGAAGTTACGAACTGATGCTGGCTGATGAGGCTGACCACCACCGTTTACACAACCGCCGGGGCATCCCATAACTTCGATGAAGTGGTAATCCGCTTCGCCTGCCTTAACCTTGTTAAGAAGCTTTTCAGCGTTTGCTGTGCCTGAAACAACAGCGAGCTTGATTTCCATTCCGTTTACTGTGTATGAAGCTTCCTTGATGCCTTCCATACCACGAACTTCTGTGAATTCGATAGGAGCGTCAGCGTTTTCACCTGTGAGCTTCCATACTGCTGTACGGAGAGCAGCTTCCATAACACCACCTGATGCACCGAAGATAACAGCAGCACCTGTTGAAATTCCGAGAGGTTCATCGAACTTTTCATCAGCGAGTTCTGTGAACTTGATACCGGCACGCTTGATCATTCTTGCGAGTTCTCTTGTTGTGATTGAGATATCAACATCGGGAACGCCAGCAGCAGCCATATCATCTCTGCCGATTTCAAACTTCTTTGCTGTGCAAGGCATAACTGCTACAACAACGATGTTCTTAGGATCAACGCCGATTTTTTCAGCGTAGTATGTCTTAGCAACAGCACCGAACATCTGCATAGGTGACTTGCATGATGAAAGGTTTTCTGTCATTTCGGGGAAGTAATGTTCGCAGTACTTGATCCATCCGGGTGAGCAAGATGTAATCATGGGGAGCTTTCCACCATTCTGTACTCTTCCGAGGAATTCTGTTGCTTCTTCCATGATTGTAAGGTCAGCAGCGAAATCTGTATCAAATACATTGTTGAAGCCGAGCTTACGGAGAGCAGCAACCATTTTGCCTTCAACGTTTGTTCCGATAGGCATACCGAAATCTTCACCGAGAGCAGCTCTTACAGCAGGAGCTGTCTGAACGATAACATACTTGTCAGGATCAGCGATAGCTTCGATAACTGCTGTTGTGTTATCCTTTTCATAGATAGCACCAACAGGGCAGTTTACGATACACTGACCACATGAGATACATGATGTTTCGCCGAGGCCCATTTCAAATGCGCTTGAAACGTTTGTTACAAAACCTCTTTCGTTAGCGCCGATAACGCCAACGCCCTGGTTTGCTTCACATACAGCAACGCAACGACGGCAGAGAATACACTTGTTGTTATCTCTTACCATATGAGCAGCTGATGTGTCGAGGTCGTAAACAGGCTTGTCACCTGCATAGTAATCTTCATCTTCAATTCCGAGGTCGTAGCAGAGCTTCTGAAGTTCACAGTTGTCTGCTCTTACACATGAAAGACATTTCTTTTCGTGTGTTGAAAGAATAAGCTGAAGTGTCTTCTTTCTTGAATCGATAACTGCGGGTGAGTTAGTTGTGATAACCATACCTTCAGTTACAGGGTATACACATGATGCTACTATTCTCTTAGGACCTAAAGCATCGCCTCTCTTTTCCTGAGCTTCAACAACACAGATACGGCAAGCGCCGATTGCGTTGATGTCCTTGAGGAAGCAGAGTGTGGGGATGTCGATGTTTGCAATTCTTGCAGCTTCGAGAATAGTCGAGCCCTTAGGCACAGAAACTTCTACGCCATTGATAATTACATTTATATTTTCCATTAGCTTCTATCCTCCTACTTCTTGATGATTGCGCCGGGCTTACATACGCCGACACAAGCGCCACACTTAACGCATTTTTCCTTATCGATTTCCATAGCAGCGAGTTTCTTGCCGGGAGCGATATAGTCTGTTCTTGTGATTGCGTTAGCAGGACACTGCTTAGCACAAACGCCACAACCGATACAGTTGTCCTTGACAATTTCATAGCTGAGAAGATCACGGCATACGCCTGCTTCACACTTCTTGTCAACAACGTGTGCGATATATTCGTGTCTGAAGTATTTGAGTGTTGAGAGAACGGGGTTAGGAGCTGTCTGACCAAGTCCACAAAGAGCGTTTGCCTTGATGTAGTAGCAGAGTTCTTCGAGCTTGTCGATGTCTTCGAGTGTGCCCTGTCCCTTTGTGATCTTGTCGAGGATTTCAAGAAGTCTTCTTGTACCAACACGACAAGGTGTACATTTACCACATGATTCATCAACTGTGAATTCGAGGAAGAACTTAGCGATGTCAACCATACAGTTGTCTTCGTCCATAACGATAAGTCCACCTGAACCCATCATCGAACCGATAGAAATGAGGTTATCGTAGTCGATAGGAATATCGAGGTGTTCTGCAGGGATACATCCACCTGAAGGACCACCTGTCTGAGCAGCCTTGAACTTCTTTCCGTTAGGAATACCACCACCGATTTCTTCAATAACTGTACGGAGTGTTGTACCCATAGGAATTTCAACAAGACCTGTGTTGTTGATCTTACCACCAACAGCGAATACCTTTGTTCCTCTTGACTTTTCTGTACCCATTGATGTGAACCAGTCAGCACCATTGAGGATGATCTGAGGAATGTTAGCGTATGTTTCAACGTTGTTGAGGAGTGTAGGCTTGCCGAAGAGACCCTTTTCCGCAGGGAAAGGAGGACGAGGACGAGGTTCGCCTCTGTTACCTTCGATTGATGTCATAAGAGCAGTTTCTTCACCACATACGAATGCACCGGCACCGAGACGGAGACCGATATCGAATGAGAAGTCTGTTCCGAAAATATTCTTACCGAGAAGACCCTTTTCACGAGCCTGATTGATAGCGATTTCAAGGCGTTCTACAGCGATAGGATATTCAGCACGAACATAGATGTAACCCTGGTCAGCGCCGATTGCATAACCAGCGATTGCCATTGCTTCGAGAACAACATGGGGGTCACCTTCGAGAACTGAACGGTCCATAAATGCGCCGGGGTCGCCTTCGTCGGCGTTACAAGCAACATACTTCTGGCCTTCCTTAACGATGTTCTTAGCGAGTTTCCACTTCATACCTGTAGGGAATCCGCCGCCTCCACGTCCACGGAGACCTGAATCGAGGATTGTCTGGATAACTTCATCCTGTGACATTTCCTTGAGTGCCTTGCCGAGTGCTTCATAACCACCTCTGCCGATGTATTCATCGATACATTCGGGGTTGATAACACCACAGTTTCTGAGGGCAACACGATGCTGCTTCTTGTAGAAAGCTGTGTCATCGAGAGCCTTTATTTCATCGCCGTCAACTGTTTCGTCGTAGAGGTATTCCTTAACGGGATTTCCTTCAACGAAATGTTCCTTAACGATACGGGCAATTCTGTCTTCTGTAACCATTGAATAGAATGTGCCTTCGGGGTAAACAATCATAATGGGGCCTAACGCACAAAGTCCGAAACAACCTGTTTTAACGATCTGAACTTTTTCTGTAAGACCATTTGCGGAAATTTCCTTTTCAAGAGCGTCAATGATCTTCATTGAGCCTGAAGAAGTACAACCTGTACCGCCGCAAACGAGTACATGTCTTTCATATTTTGAAGATGCGTTGCCATGAGTTCTGAGAGCAACTTCGCTCTCCATCTTGGCTTTGACAACGTTGAGTTCTTCAAGAGTTTTCATATCTTAATCCTCCTGTCTGTTTGTAGCAATATACTAGTTGTATTTTGCGAGAATGTCATCAAGCATATCGGGTGTGAGTCTTCCGTAAACATCTTCGTTTACAGTAAGAACGGGTGCGAGACCACAAGCACCGATGCAACGGCATGCTTCAAGTGAGAATTTACCGTCTGCTGTGCATTCGCCACCCTGGATACCGAGCTTTTCTATGAGCTTTTCATAGAGATCGCCGGCGCCCTTAACGTAACATGCTGTTCCCAAACATACAGAAATTCTATACTTACCCTTGGGGTAGAGTGAGAACTGTGCGTAGAATGTTGCAACGCCGTAAATTTTTTCGAGAGGAATACCTGTTTCCTCTGCAATCATTGTCTGTACTTCGATAGGGAGATAACCGTAGATGTCCTGTGCCTTCTGCATGATAGGCATGAGGCAACCCTGTTCGTCCTTTAACGAAGCAATTACTTCCTTGAGCTGCTTTTCCTGTTCGGGTGTTCCATTGAAAGGAGCAGCCTTTTTCTTAGAACCCATTGTAGAACCTCCTTGAAAATGTTTTGATTGAGTATGTATCAACAACCCAACCTGAGAGATTTTGACAGGGCATAGTTACCCCATCATTTATACAAAAATAATTATAACACAACACGCAAAAAAATGCTACAAAAATATATTACAGTTAATTTGTGAATTTTTTGTCGAACTTGCACAACGGGTAATACATTTTTTGCCAGAAGCCTATTTTTTCGGGCTTGATAATATACTTGAAAGGTCTACTTTTATGTGGTATAATGGTAAAAACAAAGCCAAGGGGTGTTGTTATGATTTTTGAAGAAAAGAAAAATTTTATATCAGAATGTGATAACGATTTATCACTCATCTATGATGACATTTCATCATCGCCCGTTATAAATCTTTCATCGCTCGATATTGAAAAAACAAAGCTCTGTATCGTCGATGTGATAAACGGATTTATAAAGTGTGGTCCACTTTCGGATGAAAGTATTTCTCAGATAATTCCCGAAATCAACCTGCTTTCAAAGGTGGCGTCTGAAAAGGGAATGGAAATAATTTCTTTCTATGACAATCACGATGAAAATTCCCCTGAATTCGAAAGCTTTCCTCCCCATTGTTTAGAGGGAACAGAAGAAGCCTCTGTTGTAGAAGAACTCAGTTGGCTTGAGGCTTATGAAAAATATAAATGCTTACCCAAAAAATCAACAAACGCATTTTTCGAGGATGATATAAAATTCCTCACATCTGACGACGGAAAAACAGATACTTTCATCGTTGTCGGTGACTGCACGGACATCTGCGTTCTTCAGTTCGCGCTCGCTCTGAAAGTAAATGCAAATGCAAACGGAAAAAGAGTAAGGGTTATAGTTCCCATAGACTGCGTTGACACATACGACGCACCTATGCACAACAAAAATCTTATGAATTTAATGTCGCTTAGAATAATGAAAAACAGTGGCATTGAAATTGTCAGAAAAATAAACACTGTGGAGTGATGAAAAGATGAATTCACGCAACCTTACAATGCTCGTAGACTTTTACGAGATCACTATGGCGAATGGTTTTTTTGAAAACGGAATTGCCGATAAAACCGCTTGTTTTGATATGTTTTTCAGAAGTGTTCCCGATAAGGGAGGATTTGCCATAATGGCAGGTGTCGGTCAGATGATTGAATACCTCAAAAACATTCATTTTGATGATGATGACATTGAATTTTTAAGAAGCAAAAATCTTTTCTGCGAAGAGTTTTTAGAGTATCTCAAAACCTT
>JAZNQY010000041.1:0-11783 GCA_045590375.1 Oscillospiraceae bacterium
GTGAATACGGGCAGAGCAGAAGTGCGGGTTGTGCCGCTGCGATACTTGAATATTACAACAGAAGTGGCATAAAGGTCTTTTCGAATTATAAGTATTATCCCAATCAGGTTATTTTCAATAAAGTCTATGATGCGTTGAAAACCCCGATTGAAAAGATACTTAAAAAATAACCCGTGAAGAAATTTCACGGGTTTGTTTTTATTCAAGACCTTTTTTTCTGAAAGCGAGTGTGAAAAGTATTGATGCGACAACAAAATTCACTGCGATTATTATAATGCTTTCGGGTTTTATTCCTGCATTTCCGATGCCGTTTATTAAAATACTCATCTGCTGTGAGTAGGTTATCCTTGCAACCTTTTCGATATTTTCATTGAACATAGAAAGCATAGGAAGAAAAGAGAAAATCATCATAACGGGGATTGTTATCGATGTCGCTGACATCTGATTCTTGCTGAACACTCCTATCACTGCACCCGTAAGTGCTGAAAGAAGAATTCCTGCGCCCATAACAGCCATAAATACCAAAAGGTCTTTTCCCTCATATCCACCGCATACTGCAAAAACAACTGCTCCTATAATGCACATAATAAATACATAAGCGCCTACGCCTATTAGATACTCAAAGGGTTTCACATTACTCATCATAAGTGCACGGAGAGTGTTCTTCTCCTTTTCTTCGGAAATAATTGCCGACATACAGGTTAAGGGTGCCATTCCGACAAACATAACAGCGAAGAGTTTTACAAAGAAATGCTCGGGCATATTTTCAAGTTTTATTGCGTTTTCCATAATGATAACCATAACGGGAAACATCAGAAACTGAATGAGTATTGTTTTATTCCTGAATGTTTCCTTTATCTGTTTCAAGAAAACGGCAGTTATATTTTTCATGCAGTAAGCTCCTTTCCTGTAAGTTCCATAAAAACGGTTTCAAGGTCGGGCTCTGTTGTATGGATAGTTTCTGCCCTGCCCGATTTTATAAGTTCAGAAATAATTTCTGCTGAATTTTCATCGTGTGGGATTTCTTTTTCAGTTCCGTCGGTAAGATGAATTTTGAGTTTTTTCTGATGATTGTATCTACGGCATATTTCTTTCGGATTTCCGTATTCAACTATCTTTCCGTCGCTGAGAAGCGCTACATTATCGCAGAGTTTTTCAGCCTCGGTCATTGTGTGTGTTGTGAGAAAGATTGTCTTTCCCTTTTCCTTTTCTTTTTGTATCATTTTCTGGATTTCGTCTGCTGTCGCGGGGTCAAGTCCGCTTGTCGGCTCATCGAGAAAAAGTATATCGGGGTTTATCATAAAAACACGGGCAAGGCGAAGTCTGCTTTTCATTCCCTTTGAAAGATTCTGTGCAGGTGTTTTTTTAGCATCCGATAATCCGACGCTTTCTAAAGCCTCGTTTATTTTATCATTTTTAATGCCGTAAATTCTTGCAAAAATTTTGAGATTTTCAAAACAGCTGAGTCTGTCATATACACCGAAATTATCCATCATAATCCCGAAGTTTCTGTAATCGTCACCCGAGAGTTTCTGTGAGTTTATACCGTTTATAACGGATTTCCCGTTTTCAGCCGAAAGTTGTCCCGTGAGGATTTTTATAAGCGTTGTCTTTCCTGCTCCCGAAGGCCCTAAAAGCCCTAAAATCTCACCCTTTTTTACATCAAGATTTATATCATCCAGAACCTTTTTCTCTCCGAATGATTTTGTGATACCGTTTATAGAAATAGCATTTTCCATTACTGTCCCTCCTTGAAACGCTTTAAGGCTTCTTCGAGTTTCTTGTTTTCCTGTTTTTCAGAAACAACGGATACAAATGTGCTGATAACGCAACTTACTATAAAGCATAGGATAAACATTATCCAGGCTTTTATTTCTGTTATGGGGAACCAGCCGAAAGCGAGAACAAATCCTATAATAACTGCGATAACACTCATAAACATCAGAATTATTCTCAGTGTAAGAGGCATTTTCTTTATTATTGTATCTGTCATAAAGACAAAACGGAGAACGCAGATGATGGCTATTGCAAAAAGAAACTGTATCAGTGTTGCGAAAGAAAGTCCTTTACTGCCGAGTGAAAAAATCGTTGAAACTTCTTTTGCTTCATCTCCTACAATTACAGCAAATACACTCATTAAAAGAACGATTATTCCGAAAAGCATAAAGACCTGTGAAAGAAAGCCTAAAATTCCTTTTTTCTTTTCCATTTACTTTACCCCCAGTCTGTGTTTGAGTTCATCGGCATACTGCCTTGAAACTATTATCTGTTCGCCGTTTTCAAGAGTAAGCCTTATCTTGCGGTTGAGTTCGGCTTTAAGCGAACGGATGAATTTAAGCTGAACGAGAGAGGATTTGCTTATGCGTAAAAATCCACCCTGACAGAGTTGTTCTTCAACCTCATAGAGTTTGAGTTTCAATTCAAAGCAATCGTCTTGTGTATAGACAAATGTCTTTCTGTCAACCGATTCGATATAGACTATCTTTGCAACATCGAGTATATAACTTTCATCGTTTTTGATTACTGTTATCTGCTGGTCGAGAATACGGAGTGTTGCTATTATTCTTTCTATTTCGGGGGTCAGTGCCCCGCTGTTTATAACTATTTCCGTGTCGGAAAAGTTTTCGTTTATGTTGATTGAAATTTTCACACCATCACCTCTTGACCCCATATTAACACAAGGCTTTTTCCTTTGCAATATCCTGAAACACAAGTTGCCGTTTTTTAAGACTGAGTTGCCGGTATTGTATTGAGTTTATGCAGATATGGTGGTATAATAAACTCAAATATAAATCGGGAGGAGAAAAAATGAACAGACATCATAAAACTCCGATTTGCAGGGAACAGAAATTTGAATATGATAGTGTTTTTATGGAGGAATAAATCATATCTTTTGTTCGTATAATTTTCTGTGCGTAAACACAAGGCACAGCGGAACAGCAAAACCTCTCTCTTTTATCAAGAGAGAGGTTTTTTATATTCTTAATATCCATATGTAATATAGTTTACCAGCGTTCCGTCTTTGTCATAAGTGGTGTATTTTATCATATCGTCATCTGCGTCATAATCATATACAGAATAACTTTCAAGAATTCCTTCTCCGTTATAAACGCTTACCTTTGTGGGCTTGCCCTTTGAATTCCGTTCATATATGCTGTCGGACATAAGGTTGAAAGTTCCGTCTTCATTATGATAATATGAGTATCTTATCACATTATTATCGCCGTCATATTCATATTCATAGTAATCGGTGAGTAATCCGTCATAACGATAATTTTCCTGTTTTATTCTGTTACCGTTTCCGTCATATTCAGATAATGCGTAAAAATAAAGTGTCTTGTCTTTTTTATATGCAGACAACTTAATCATATTATTATCCGAATCATATTCGTATGAATAATAATATCTGGGAGTTCCGTCGCTGTTGTATATATCATCTGTGAGTTCGTTTCCGTCCGAGTCGTATGTGAGTATATGGTATCCGCTTAAAGTTCCGTCTGCTTTATAATTGTTTATCTTTATCTGGTTACCGAATGAATCATATTCATATGTGTCATACTGACTGATAGTTCCGTCTGCTTTATAGACATCTCTTCTTACCTGAAGTTTCTCTTCTTTGATTTCTTCATCTTCTTTGTTTTCTTCGTTTTCCTTGACTTCTTCGGTTACAATTCCGTCATTTGTAATAACGGCAGTCTGACCGTTTGTAAGTTCTTCGGTTTTATCTTCTGATGTAACGGCAACAACGCCTTCGATAACTTCAACCGAGGTTGTTTCGGTTTCTATATCATAGGTTACTCTGAATGTTGTTCCTCTTACTGCGAGAGTAACGTTCGGGGTTGTTACCTCAAAATAAGATTCTTCCGTGAGTTTGTTTTCGATTTCGATAAGCGATGTTCCGTAAAGAAGATTTATTGTTATGTTTCCGCTTTTTTCCGTTCCCGTTGCTTTAAGAACAAACTTTGTGTTTTCTTCGGCAAGAATATGCTTGTCACTGTCAGCCAGAAGTTCCGCTTTCGAGCCTTTTCCCGTTTCGACTGTATCCTCGGAAATAAGTTGCAACCCCTCAAAAGCGTTCATCTTTTCATCTCGCAGGACGGTTACTTCGCCCTCAAAATGATTGATTTTTACAACGCGGTAAACTTCTTCTTTCTTACATCCCGAAAAAATCATAGAAACCGCCATAACAATAACTAATCCTATGCTGATTTTTTTCATATTTCTTCTCCTTTTAGTCAAGCCAGATTTCTTTTGCGATTTTTAAAAGTTCACTGTCGATTTTTCCTGCCTTTGCCTCGTCATCAAGAATTTTAAAGGCAATATCATTCGGCTTTGCTTTTTTATATGGGCGGTCGTCTGCTATGAGGGAATCATATATATCCATAATGGTAAGAATTCTTGTCATAACATCAAGATTTTCTTCGCCTATTCCCTTAGGATACCCCTTTGAATTGAGCAGTTCGTGGTGATTTGAAGCCATAGCCCTTACATCTGAAAAATCTTCGCCGAAATGCATATGGCTGAGTATTTTATCTGTATATACAACATGGCCCTGCATTATCTTCCGTTCTTCTTCGGATAATGTTCCCGCTTCTATATGAAGGTCGTTTGTTTCTTCTTCGGTAAGATAGGGGATTTCCTCTCCGTTTTCTGAAACATAAACCATAGATGAAAATTCGTCTATGAATTCAAGTTCGTCTTCTTTAAGCGGTCTTCCGCAGTTGTATTCACCCAGATTTGAAATGAATTCTTCTATATGGGATATTTTTTCTTCGCCCTCTTCTTTTGTTACTCTTCCCGATAAAATATCATTTCTTATTTTAAGGGAAATTATTTCGAGCCGAGAGAGGAGTTTTTCTTCGATTGCCCCCAGTTTTGTCGGCTTATCCATAACCTCAACGGGAACATCCATTTTTCCTATATCATGGAGCATAGCCGCAAGATAGAGCTGGTTTTTATCCTTTTTCGAGAAATGCATTTCTGTTCGTTTTTCTTTATGCATCTTGTTTATGTAGTCAAGCATTTCCATACAGCGCTTTGCAACATTCTTTGTGTGATTTGCGTTATAGGGAGTTCTTCCTTCAATCGCTTCGGCCATAGAATCCGCCATAGAAAAAAGCATCTTCTGCATTTCGTCTGCTCTTTTCTTCTGAAGCTCGATATATCTTATAAGAAGAAATGTAAGAAACTGAATTCCTGCCCCTATCGGAACATATATAAGAGAGAGTTTGACGCTTAAAATCTCAAAAACGGCGAGCGACAACAATGGATACAAAATCACAACGCCAAAAAGAACAACAACCGAGCCTTTTGTCTTTTTCTTCATCATAACATATCCCGAAAGGATAATAACCGCTATGGCGATAACAAGTTCTGCCCATAAGGGAGATTTCTTTATGATAAGATTTTCTGAAAAAGCGGTTATCGCATTTGCCTGACATTCAACGCCATACATCTCTCCCGAGCGGAATATGGGAACTCGGTAAGAATCCCTCATTCCCTCTTCATAAGCACCGACAAGAACGATACAGTCTTTGAAATACCCCGAAGGAACAGAACCGTCAAGAACTTTTGACATAGGTATTATTTCGTAATCCCCTGGGTTTCCCGAATAGCCTATTTCAACTATCGGAGCAAGATGCGAAAGAGCGTCTTTTCCGAAAGCCTTTTCGGCAACGGCATAAGAAAATCCCTTATAGGATTTATCGCCCGAAGATATTACTGTATAATATCTTCTTACATAGCCGTCGTCATCTAAAATGGCGTTTGTAAATCCCGAATCGGCAGAAGAAGAAATTTCGTCATAGGCGGTTACTTCTTCGCTTATGTAATAATCTATAAAATACTCTCCGTTTTCTGATTTCATAATTCGCGAATCGGTTTCAAGTTTTGACGCAAGAACTATATTATCGGAATTTTTTATCGCCTCTGAAAGCCTTTTCTCGCCCGATGAATTGTTTGTTCCCGAAAAGATAACATCAAACCCGATAACTTTCGGGGCGGTGTTTTCATCTGAATTGAGGGTTTCTATAAGGTCGGCAAAAAAGCCTCTGTCCCATTCGTTATAGGGACCTAAATCCTTGAGGGTTATTTCATCAATCGCGATGATTTTAACATCAGAGGGGATTACTTTCGCTTTCTGATATAAGGTATCCTCGGCTATGATTTCAATTTCTTCGGGGATATTCATAACAATCATAACAAAGGTTACAATCAGCGAAAAGATTATTCCCGATAGTTTTATATAAGAAGAAAATCTGTTTTTCAAATTCTTTCAACTCCGTTTTTCAGTTATAAGGAAATTATAACAGAATTTTCTTTTTGTTACAATAGCATAAAAAAAGCACCTCTGTTAAAAGAGGCGCTTTTTAATTATCAGAATGTTTGAGAACTCTCAAGCGTTCCGTATTCGTTGTATCTGCTTTCTTTTATCTTGTTACCATTCGAATCGTATTCATATATGTAATACCAATCAAGTGTTCCGTCGGCATAGTAGAAACTTGTTTTTATCTTATTCCCATCTGAATCGTATTCTAATGTATAGTAATAATTAAGCGTTCCATCGTCTTTGTAATAACTTTCTTTTATCTTATTACCATCAGAATCGTATTCATATGTGCGATAAAAATCAAGCGTTCCGTCGTCTTTATACCGACTTGATTTTATCTCATTACCATCAGAATCGTATTCATATGTCCAGTAATATTTAAACGTTCCGTCGGCATAGTAGAAACTTGTTTTTATCTTATTCCCATCTGAATCGCGTTCATATATATGGTAAGATTCAAGCGTGTCGTCAGATTTATAAAGACTGGATTTTATCAGTATGTTGTCAGCATCATATTCGCGTATATAATATGTTCCATCTTCGTTATCTTCTCTCTCTGTTCTCGGGCCTTTCGGTTCTTCTTCAGATTTTTCTTCATCTTCCGATTTATCTTCAACAACAATTTCATCGGCGGTAACAACTGCAGTTTTTCCTGCTGTAAGTTCTTCGGTTTTATCTTCTGATGTAACGGCAACAACGCCTTCGATAACTTCAACCGAGGTTGTTTCGGTTTCTTCATCATAATTTACTTCAAATGTTGTTCCTCTTACCGAAAGGGTAGCATTCGGGGTTGTTACCTCAAAATAAGATTCTTCAGAAAGTTTGTTTTCGATTTCGATAAGCGATGTTCCGTAAAGAAGATTTATTGTTATGTTTCCGCTTTTTTCCGTTCCCGTTGCTTTAAGAACAAACTTTGTGTTTTCTTCGGCAAGAATATGCTTGTCGCTGTCGGCTAAAAGTTCCGCTTTTGAACTCTCGCCCGTTTCGACTGTATCTTCCGAAATAAGTTGCAACCCTTCAAAAGCGTTCATCTTTTCATCTCGTAAGACGGTTACTTCGCCTTCAAAATGATTGATTTTTACAACGCGGTAAACATCTTCTTTTTTACCTGCAAAAGTTATAACAAGAACAGTTGCGATTGCCGCAACAACAGTCAATATTCCTATCGGTAACGCGAGTGTTTTGAATTTCAGCATAAATACTCCTCTTTCTGCAAAAAAGTCTGTTCAGAGTTATGGTACCATAACCCCTTGATTATGTCAATAAAAACCGCCCTTTTGTTGCAATTTGTTCCTCTTTGATATATAATGGATAAAGCATAAAAAGGGGGCGTTGATTTATGATTTTAAGAACTCCGTCATACTATGACGATTTTAAATGCATAGCGGATAAATGCACCGACAACTGTTGCGTCGGCTGGGAGATAGATATAGACTATCTTTGCAACATCGAGTATATAACTTTCATCGTTTTTGATTACTGTTATCTGCTGGTCGAGAATACGGAGTGTTGCTATTATTCTTTCTATTTCGTGGGTCAGTGCCCCACTGTTTATAACTATTTCTGTGTCGGAAAAGTTTTCGTTTATGTTGATTGAAATTTTCACACCATCACCTCTTGACCCCATATTAACACAAGGCTTTTCCTTTGCAATATCCCAAAACACAAGTTGCCGTTTTTTAAGACTGAGTTGCCGGTATTGTATTGAGTTTATACAGATATGGTGGTATAATAAACTCAAATATAAATCAGGAGGAGAAAAAATGAACAGACATCATAAAATTCCGTTGATAGCAGGGATACTGTTTCTTCTGGCTAATATAATATCCGTGGCTTGTGCGTGGTTATCGGGAAATCACTTGTTTGATTTGGGAATATCCTTTTCGGCATACATCGGATTAAACCGCTGGACATCTGTTTTATGGTTTTGTTTCGCAGTGATAATCGCTGTGCTGATGATAGTCTACATACAAAAAATCAGAATACCTGTTGTTAAAAAAGTAATCTATTATATCGTTCTGATAGGTATTTCAGGGACAGCCTTTTTCCCCTTCAACACATTCAGCGAACACCCGACACCCCTTACAATCAACCTTCATAACTATTTCGGAATAGGGCTTATGCTTGTAACAACCGTTTCGTTTGTTCTTTCGCTGATAATGTCAAAGACAAAGAAACATAAAATTTCTGCGATATGTTCACTCATATTCGCTGTTGTGTTTGTTGTATCTTATTTTTTGAGAATCCCCTTTCTTTTCAGGTTTTTCTATATATGGGAAAACGCATTTATAATCTTGCTTTTCTTGGAACTTTATATGGAACAGTTTGAGGAATGAATTTATCTATGACGGGAGTTAATGTGATGAAAGATTACGGAACAAAAATACAGGTCGGAAACGGAAAAATAAATGTGTATTCCGAAGGCAACGGCGATAATACAATCGTTATGCTTTCGGGTGCAGGAGTTTCTTCACCCGTGCTTGAATACAGACCACTCTATCGCATAATGTCTGACCGATACAGAATTGCTGTAACGGAAAAATCAGGATATGGCCTTACCGAAAGCACAGGTACTGCGCGTACTGTTGAAAATATGGTGAATGAAAACAGAGAGGCATTGCTTGGAGCCGGTATAAAACCACCATATATCCTTATGGCACATTCCTATTCGGGATTTGAGGCAATATACTGGGCAAACACCTTCCCCGATGAGGTAATTGCCGTTATCAGCGTTGATATAGGGCTTCCCGAAACGGCTGTTGAAATGGGAAAAGTTCTCTCTCCCGAAAAGGTTGAGGCAAATATAAAAAGTACACAGAAGCTCTATTCAAAAATCAAAAAAAGAGGATTTCTTACAAAGCTTTTCAGAAACAGGCTCGAAAATTTTTCGGGACTTATGACATCCGACTATCTCAGCGATGATGAAAAGAAATTGTATGAAGAGTTGTTTTACAGAAATCTTGGCAATGCCGACATTTTTGAAGAAAACAGAAATCTTGTTTCAAACGGAGAAAAAGCAGGAAAAACAGGAAAACTCAGAGTGCCTGCTTATTTCTACATCAGCGATATGAAGGTGCCGATAAAAAATGGGTCATGGCGTGAGAATGCTGTCAGGTATGCCGAAAATATCGGTGCAGAATATAAACTTACCGATAAGGGACATCTTATGTATACAAGAATTCCCGAACAGATGGCAGATGATTTCAATAAATTTCTGTCGACCGTTTTATAAATAAATGATAAAAGCCGTATTCTTTCTTGGAATACGGCTTTTTGTTGAAATGGGTTTTTGTGTGTGGTATAATTACAGAAAGAAAATTTTCGGGAGGGCAATATGATAACTACCGCTGAAATGGAAGAACTCGCAAAATGCAAGGTTTATACCTATAACGGCAAAAAAGTAAAAAGTCATACCCATATTCTGATTGTATCACTGATTTTCATATTCTCAGCGATACTTATACTCGGTTTTCTTATGTTCAGAGAAATCATTGATAAGGGTATTATCGCCCTGTGCCTTATAGGCGCATTTATTGTTATGATTGCATATATAGTCAAAAACCTTCAGTTTGACGCGATGAAAGCACTCACCCAGTATTTTGTTGACAGCAAGGGAGACTGCTATAAAATACAGTTCACAAAAGTGTCTGCACAGGTAATAAAGGTAAAAAGACAGTATTCGGTAGTCCCATTAATAAGCGAAGTTCTGACACTTATAGATTCTCTCGAAAAACTTAAAATCAAAGAAGAATATATGAAAGAAGCCTATGCCGACGCTAAGGATAAAGCCCTCGGATTTTATTATGTAAATCGTTTTAAACAAGGAATATCTGACTGGAACTGGTTAAGCGGCGGCGAAGCAAAGGTAATCCTTCTTGGAAAGGAAGATGAAATCCGTATCCCTGAGGATTATATATAATACAAAAAATCAAGGAGTTTTTTCTATGGGCAGATATCCTATCAGCAGAGAGTTTTTTCCGTTTTCTGTTTTCACCCCACCTATCAGCGAGAAGTTTCTTAAAATAGTAGTCCCCAATATGAAAACACCGAAATTCATATTCAGGGATAAAGACCTTGACACAACCCGTTATGAAATAAAAAGTTATGACGGTGAAAAGGTTGAGTGCTTTATGATGTCGCCGAAAAATATCGGGGAAAATTCTCCCTGCCTTATCTATCTCCACGGGGGCGGATTTGTTCTTGAGGCGGCAGGGTGCCACTATAAAAACGCTGTCAGATATGCAAAAGAAACAGGGGTTAAGGTTCTTTTCGTGAACTATCGCCTTGCACCCGCAGTTTCTCACCCCGTATTTTTTGAGGACTGTTACTCTGCTATGTGCTGGGTTTATGAAAATTCAGAAAAGCTGGGTATCGATAAATCACGGATAGGTATTGGTGGGGACAGCGCAGGTTCTGCTCTTTCCGTCGGCGTCTGTATGATGGCAAGGGACAGAAAACATCCCATAAAATTTATTTTCCAGATGCTTCCCTATCCTTTTCTCGACGCGAGAAACAACAGTGAGTCCTGCAAGAAATTCAAGGATACTCCTATGTGGAACTCTTCTCTTTCAGACAGGATAACTCCTATGACAAAGCCCGACAGAACAAAGCCTTATTATGTATATTATTCGCCCGTTGAGGCAGAAAGTTTTGAGGGACTTCCGCCTGCCTACATAGAAACGGCAGAGTTTGATTGCCTTCACGATGACGGAATTCTTTATGCAGAAAAACTGCGTAGCGCAGGAATTCCCGTTACCCTCAACGAAACCCACGGAACAATGCACGGATTTGATATTGTTCAGAATGCTCCGACAACGAAATCAGCCCTTGAAGAGAGAATAAGTTTTATGAAGAAGTGGGTTTAAACAACAGAATATCTTCTCAAAAAACATATCCTTTTGCCATTGGGTGGTCCTGATGGGGAACTCGGTGCGTCGCTCCGTTATCTCAATCAGAGATACTCTGCACCATGGAACGAAATCAAAGGCGTTCTCACAGACATCGGAACAGAAGAACTCGCACACATGGAGATGATTCAGGCTATTCTCTATCAGCTGACAAGAAATCTCTCTATCGACGAAATAAAGAAGAGTGGTTTCGACACTTATTTTGTTGACCACACAGCAGGAATCTATCCCGTTGCTGCATCGGGAACACCTTTTACAGCGTCTTATTTCCAGTCAAAAGGCGACATTGTTACAGACCTTAACGAAGACCTTGCTGCCGAACAGAAGGCAAGAACGACTTACGACAACATCCTTCGCCTTATCGACGACCCCGATGTAAGAGACCCGATTAAATACCTCAGAGAAAGAGAACTCGTTCACTACCAGAGATTCGGTGAGGCTCTCCGTCTTGCGACAGATAATCTCGACTCAAAGAATTTCTACGCGTTTAATCCGAGTTTTGATAAGTGAAAAATAAAGAGGAAGTCGGATCGTAGCCATGTCGTTCT
>JAZNQY010000042.1:0-2232 GCA_045590375.1 Oscillospiraceae bacterium
CCGGAACAAAATACGAGGATTTACCCGACGATTTTGAATGTCCTCTCTGCGGTGACGGAAAAGATATGTTCTCTGAAGAATAAAAATAACCCCGTTGCCTTTAAAGGGCAGTAGCCATAAAGAAGTAACTCCAGAGAAGAAACGTCTTCTCTGGAGTTTATTTTATATTCAGTTCGATAAATTGGAATTTATATTACACGATTGAAAAACTCTCCGTTTTCAAATCACAATAATATCTTCCACTATCTGCGTTAAATCTCAAAACACAATAGTCAGGGTCAGTAACTCCGCCTTTATAAAACATAGTGTCCCCCTTGCGCCAAATCATGTCTTTCGTCTTTTGGTCGGTTAACACTTCCATTTTACCTTTTAACATAACACCAGTGTACTTAATGAATCCTTTATGATAGAAATAAATGCTGGCATTTGGATTATTCATATACTGTTTAACTCTCATAGAAGAAGTGTTTGTTGAAAAATAAAATTGGTGCAAACCATTGATTTTTCTCGGTTTAAGCATCGCTTTTACATTAGGAAATCCATCTTCATCAACAGAACAGATAAAAGCAACTTTTTGTTTCTTGATAAATTCTGCAATTTTGCTGTTATCCATAATATCTCACCCTCAAATTCTTATTTATCTGTCAGATAATTATAGCATTATTGATATAAAAAGTCAATGTCATAAGCAACGCAAAGCCACTTTTGACATTAATATCAAAAGTGGCTTTCTAATACTTCTGTATGACTATCAGAATAAAGGTAACGGGGATTTTTTTTACAACAAACCTGCATTCGGAAAAATTCTGTGAATTATTCCACAGCCTGTTTTTTTAGCAATTTCTTTTGTAAGAATTTTAAAGCGTCTTTTGGTATCGGGGTCATCGAGAAGTCTTGCCAGACTATATTCTTTTCCATAAAGACGATGCCAGTTTCTCGGACATTCCGAACACATATCAATAAAATTTCCATTGACTTCATTAAAATAATGAATATATCCACCCTTTTTATCTATACGATAGATTTTTCCACCGAACATATAGTAGATAACAAGTGCCGTAACAGCATCCTGACCCATTTCGGGATTATTTTTATTCCATTTGTATTTATATGTCGGATGAGTTGTCTTTTCAGACCAGCATTCGCAAAGGACATCATAAAGTTCATCGAGGGTTTTTATCTTTGATTTTCCACATCTTTCTCTTTCTATTCTACCATAGTCTTCTCCGAAATATCTGTCTGAAAATTCACCCGAAAGCATAACCTCTGCCGATATTATATCGCCGACGGATATTTCTGTATTGACATAGTCAGCTCCCAGAAGAACATCGAAGGACATGGCATAACTTTCAACAACCATATGATAATATTTTTTTGATGTATAAGGGTTTGTTTTAAGGTCTATCCTTCTTATGTATCCCTTTATCCATGCATAAGGCGAGTCGTCCTTCAGCCCACCTATTGTCGTGAATGACTGCGCTGTCATTGTTCCGAGTTCAGAACTGAGTTCGGTTTCGTTTTTGAAAATTTCATATCCCAGAACAAAACAAGCCAACTGACAATGGTATTTTTTATCGTGGTCAGGAAGAAAACTCTGAATAGTGCGTGCATTGGGAACAAAGATATTGAAACGGAACTGCTTGTTTTTATCCCATAATTCAAGTATTCCCGTAGCGCCCGTTTTTGTTTTCGCAAACCAGCGTGGATTTGTAACCACTGTTTCTTTATGGGTATTGTAATGAAGGTTGATATCATAAGGCTCTATCTTATTGGTTTCGGGATTTATTCCGAACCATATTCTTATATCGCTGTCACCGTTCATATGGGTTACTTTATATCTTCCGTCGCCTATAATGTATTCGCGTGTATTGTTGCGTGTTGATATCCTCTCGATTTCTTCATAGAAATTCTTACCCTCAAAATCAAAACCCACATCACAATACGGATTCGGTATTTTTATCATAATTCTCTTCCTCCTTATATTTCAATACTCTCTCCCGATGAGAGATAGAAAAGATTATCCATATATTTTTTCATAAAATTGTATTGTTCTTCTCCTGTGCAGTGGCAGGTGTAGAAGGTTGTTTTATATGATGATAGTATTTCAGCATATTCCTTTAACTTTTCATCTAAAGGTAATTTTGAAAAGTGAAATCCACCGACTAAAACATCGGGCGAAAACCACTCTGCTATATTTAAAATCCCCTTATGCGAACATCCGCTTATGAGGAC
>JAZNQY010000043.1:0-5605 GCA_045590375.1 Oscillospiraceae bacterium
GATGTTGTTCTCATTTCAAACTCCTAAAAATCAAACCATTATTTTCTTTACCATATCTGCTATTTCTTCTGCTACCCTGTTAATTTCAGACTGTTCTTTTCCTTCAACCATAACTCTTATAAGAGGTTCTGTTCCACTTTCACGGACAAGAATTCTTCCGTCATCTCCGAGTTTTTCTGCATTCTTTGCTATGCAATCGGTTATTTCCTTAACGGTATCAAGTTTATTCTTCCATTCGGGTTTTATCTTTACATTAACGAGTATCTGGGGGTAATATGTCATAACAGAAGCAAGTTCTGACATTTTCTTATCTGCTTTTTTGTAGAATGAAAGAAGTTTTGCCGCTGAAAGCTGTCCGTCGCCTGTTGTTGCGTTTTCAAGAAAGATAATATGTCCTGACTGTTCGCCACCGATATTAAAGCCCTTTTCTTTCATTCTTTCAAGAACATATCTATCACCGACTTTTGTTGTTTCGACTGAAATTCCGTTTTCTTTTGCAAATTTCATAAAGCCGATATTTGTCATAACTGTTACAACTGCAGTATCGTTTTTGAGAGTTCCCTCTTCTTTCATAGCTTTTGCAAAAATAGCTATGAGTTTATCACCATCAACAAGTTCGCCGTTTTCGTCAACTGCAAGGCATCTGTCAGCGTCACCGTCAAATGCAACGCCAAGGTCACAATTATTCTTCTTGACAAAATCGCTGATATTTTCCATATAGGTTGAACCACATTTATCGTTGATGTTTGTTCCATCGGGAGAAGAACTGATACAAAGAACTTCTGCACCCATTCCCTCAAACAGTCTTTTCGCTGTTACTGATGAACTTCCGTTTGCGCAGTCTATCGCAACTGTTATTCCTGAAAGATTTGTTTTTACAGCATCTTTTACATGATTTATGTATTCAGTAGCAGCAGTTTCTTTTCTTTCTATTCTGCCGATTTCTGTTCCGTTTTTAAGATTTTCTGTAAGGACTTCGGGAGTATCAAGAATGAGTGATTCTATTTCTTCTTCGATTTCATCGGAAAGTTTATATCCGTCGTGTGCGAAAAGTTTTATACCATTGAATTCGACGCTGTTATGTGACGCTGAAATCATAACGCCTGCATCTGCATTATATTTTTTAACAAGCATAGCAACTGCAGGAGTAGGAACTACTCCTAAAATAACTGCGTCTGCGCCGACAGAACAGATACCTGCTGAAAGTGCTGCTTCGAGAACATCTGATGATATTCTTGTATCTTTTCCGATAAGAATTTTGGGGTTATGCGATGTATGTTTTGTGAGAACAAGGGCTGCTGCTCTGCCTATCTGCATAGCAGTTTCACAGGTGAGTTCTGTTATTGCAACTCCCCTTGCACCGTCTGTTCCGAATAATCTTGCCATTGTGTCTGACTCCTTTCAAATTACAAAAGACTCTGCTGTCCGTCATCTGACGGATTTATTTTTTTATTGGGTTTAAGCCCTAAATGTTCATAAGCGAGTGCTGTTACGCATCTTCCTCTCGGTGTTCTCGAAATAAATCCTAACTGCATAAGGTAAGGTTCACAGACATCTTCTAATGTAACTGCTTCTTCGCCTATCGCAGCAGCAAGAGTTTCAAGACCTACAGGGCCACCGTTATAGCCTTTGATTATCATTTCAAGCATACGCTTATCAAGTGTATCAAGACCTAAAGTGTCAATTTCGAGTCTGTCGAGTGCTAATGAAGCGATATCCTTTGTTATAACGCCATTTCCCATGACTTCAGCGAAATCACGCACTCTTTTTAAAAGTCGGTTAGCGATACGAGGTGTTCCTCTTGAACGTTTTGCTATCTCCATAGCACCTTCGCGTTCGCATGAAATTCCCAAAACACCTGCGCTACGCATAGCGATTTCACAGAGTTGTTCGTGTGTATACATTTCAAGACGCATAACCATTCCGAATCTGTCACGAAGGGGTGATGTAAGCTGGCCTGCTCTTGTTGTTGCACCGACAAGGGTGAATTTAGGAAGGTCTATTCTTATCGACTGCGCTGAAGGGCCTTTTCCGATGATGATATCAAGTGCGCAGTCTTCAAGTGCAGGATAGAGGATTTCTTCTATCGCTCTTGAAAGGCGATGAATTTCGTCAATAAAAAGAACATCGTTTTCAGAGAGGTTTGTGAGAAGCGCCGCTAAATCACCGGGCTTTTCTATCGCAGGGCCTGATGTTATTCTTATATTAACGCCCATTTCGTGAGCGATAATTGCCGAGAGGGTTGTTTTTCCGAGCCCCGGAGGGCCGTAAAGAAGAACATGGTCGAGAGGCTCTCCTCTCTGTTTTGCTGCTTCTATGAAAATCTTGAGGTTTTCTTTTACTTTATCCTGTCCGATATATTCAGAAAGAGTTTTGGGACGCAGAGAAAAATCTATGTCTGTATCTTCTCTTGTAGCCTCGGGAGCGACCATTCTTTCTTCGAAATTGATTTCTCCTGCTTCGAGCATATTTTCACATCCTTAAAAAATTACTTGTTTTTACCTATAAGCTGAAGTGATTTTCTTATAAGTTCGGGAGCAGAAAGCGATGCATCGAGTTTTGACACAACAGATGTCGCTTCTGTCTGCGAATAGCCGAGAACAACGAGTGCTGAAATCGCCTCTCCCACTGCACCACTGTTATTGACAGCAGTAAACTCGGCAACAGCAACGCTTTCCTGTGATAACTGTTCTTTGGCAATTTTATCCTTGAGTTCGAGAATAATTCTCTGAGCGAGTTTAGGGCCTACACCCTTTGTTTTTGTAAACGCCTTTGTATCTCCCGTTGCAACGGAAAGAGCAAACTTTTCGGGCGTTGTATCAGAAAGAATGGCAAGTGCTGTTCGTGGACCTGCACCTGAAACGGAAAGAAGCATTTTAAAGCAGGTAAGTTCGCTTTGTGTATAGAAGCCGAAAAGTTCAACTGCATCTTCTCTTACGTGAAGATAGGTAAGAAGTTTTACTGTTTCTCCTACCTGACCTATCTGTGAAAGGGTTGTGAATGTTGTTCGGCAGGCATATCCCACTCCTCCACATTCGATAACAGCGAGATTCTGTTCTGTATGAGTAAGTTCGCCTTTTATGCTGTAAATCATAATATTTTATTCTCCTGTCTGATGATATATACGCTGTGAATTCAAAGTATGTCCGTGGCATATCGCTATTGCGAGTGCGTCGGCTGTATCGTCGGGCTTGGGAACAGAAGCAAGTTTTAAAATTTTTCTTGTCATCTCCATAACCTGTTTTTTCTCTGCCCTGCCGTATCCTACTACCGACATCTTGACCTGAAGAGGTGTGTATTCGGTTATCGGAACGCATCTCTGTGCTGCTGCAAGAACTGTCACTCCCCTTGCCTGTGCAACGTCAATAACTGTTTTCTGATTGGTATTGAAATAAAGTTTTTCGATAGCCATTGTGTCAGGACGGTATGTATCGAGAACTGTGCACATATCACGGTAGATATCTGAAAGTCTTTCTGTGAAAGGTGTGTGTGCCTCAGTTGTTATAGCACCGAAGGCTATGGTCTTGAAACTTCTTCCGTCATACTCAAGAACACCATATCCTATTATCGCATAACCGGGGTCTATTCCGAGAATTCGCAAGGCTACACCTCCCATAAATGTAAGAATTATACAGAAACACGAATTTATCTGCATATTAACCGATTTATTATACCATATTATTTGTCATTCTGCAATATTTTTTCGGAAAGTTATTGTAATTATCACACAAATAATGTATAATTATTATGTTATTCGAGGAAAGGAGAAACGGAAATGAATGTTATAAAAGCCTTACGGGAATTGTCGGTAAAAAATCAGATAAAATTCCTGATTATATTTGTTTCAACCATGCTTCTGATGGCTGTTCCGTTCCTTTTTGTTGAAATAACAGATGGTATCCATTTATATTTCATCTCAGGATTATTCACATCTATGATGCTTTCTTTGAAATTCACCGGAATAATTGATATTATAAAGCCATTCCCCAAAAACATAATATCAGTTATAGCGTTAATCGCTGTTCCTGTGATAAATACTCTTTTCATCATACCTGCATCAAATCGCGAGTATGTTATGATGAACCTGTTTATTATCAGCATTGTTTGCTTTGTTTTATTTCTGATAGTCAGAAATTCTGTTTTGACATCTGTCATAGTAAGTTTATTATGTTTTTTGCTTTATACACTTAACGATGTTCTTGTTGTTATAAGAGGAAACATTCTTACTCTTTCGGATTTTTCGGCATTCAGAACTGCTCTTACTGTTGCATCGAATTATTCATATAAAATAACAGATAATATCTATTATTCGTTTATCTGTATGGTCTCGGTGATTGTATTCACAGTGGTATTTCCATATATTCCAAAAAAAATAAACAATTCATCTATAAAAACCAGAGTTTATGATATTACATGCATATGGATAATTTTCTCAGCAATAATGCTTTCTTATGAAATAGCCAGTTATTCCACAATTTATACCTGGTATAATCAGTATACATTCAACGAGAGAGGCGTATGTTACAATCTCGTTATGAACATAAAGGAAAGAATACAGACTCCTCCTGAAAATTATTCTGTTAAAGAAATAAATGACATTCTCGGAAGATATGCTGTAAACGAAGAAAACAGAACTCCCAACATAATTGTAATAATGAATGAGGCTTATTCTGACCTTTCGCTTTTTACAGAAATAAACCCCAGTGAAAGTCCTACTCCTTTCATAGATTCACTTGATGAAAATGTAACCAAAGGATATACTGTTGTTTCAAGCATCGGTGGAAAAACATGCAACTCAGAATTTGAATATCTCACAGGTCTTACTATGGCGTTCCTGCCTTATGACACATATCCTTATCTTCAATATATACGCGATGATACACAGACAATAATAAGTGACCTTGATTCTGATATATACGAAAAGATATATATGCATCCGTATATCGCAAGTAACTATAAACGTTCAAGTATCTTTCCGTTTCTTGGATTTGATGAATTCTATGACGGTCTTAAATTTTCAGATCAAAAATATTATAAAGAACAGATTGAAAATATGGAAGGCGCTGTTTACTACGAAGGCGTTGACCTTATACGTGGATATATAAGTGATGGTGTTACCTATGACAAATCAATAGAACTTTTTGAAAACAAGCCTGAAGGCAAAAGAACAGTTCAGTTTATTGTAACTATGCAGAATCATTGGCCTTATGATTACAAAGGCAACGATTTTGAACATACAATCTCTTCAGGCACGGGTATATACGATTTTGACCAGTATCTTTCTCTTGTGAAAATTTCAGACAATGAAATAAAAAGAATGATTGAATATTTTTCTGAAGTTGAAGAAGATACGGTTATTGTTTTCTTTGGTGACCACATTCCAGGTATGGACAGTCTCATCGAAAAGAACAATATTTCGTCAGGATTTGTTCCTGAAGTTGATGAAACGCTTTCAAAATACAGTACACCTTTCTTCATCTGGACAAACTATGAGTCTGAAACAGAAGATGCTGGATTTGTAAGTCTTAACTATCTCTCGCTTCTGACAAAGAAAAAAGCAGGTGTTGAACTTACTCAGTTTGATATGTTCAGAGATGAAATGTAT
>JAZNQY010000044.1:0-6226 GCA_045590375.1 Oscillospiraceae bacterium
GTTGTCTTCCTAAGCCCGCTTGGCCTCCGACTTCCCTGTAATTTCAGGAACCGCTGACCTTAAACGTGCCGAAAACGCTGTTCAGGGCGACGACTGGCTTTTCGCAAAGGGAAATAAAATCGTTGACAAGAACGGAAAGGAAGTATGGCTTACAGGTTGTAACTGGGCAGGTTATAACACAGGTACAAACCTTTTCGACGGACTCTGGAATGCAAACCTTGAATCATCTCTTTCATCAATAGCAGACCACGGCTTCAACGTTATCCGTATTCCTATTTCAGCGGAACTCATCAATCAGTGGGAATCGGGAAACTGTCCTTCAGCAAACTTCAATCAGGCTTCAAACCCTAACCTTGTAGGAAAGAACAGTCTTCAGATTTTCGATTATGTTGTCGAACTCTGCGAAGCCTATGGAATTAAAATCATTATCGACATCCACTCGGCAGATACAGACGCTATGGGCCATATGACAAATTTATGGTATACTTCAAAGACTTCTGTAAACAACTATTATCGTTCACTCGAATGGATGGCAGAAAGATATAAGAATAATGATACAATTATTGCTTATGATATAAAGAACGAACCTCACGGAAAGCCATCAGAAGGCATAAACAATATGGCTATCTGGAACAACTCAACAGCGCAGAACAACTGGAAATACACAGCAGAAACGGCAGCAAAGAAAGTTCTCGCTAAAAACCCCAATGTTCTCATTTTAGTTGAAGGAACGGAAAGTTATCCCAAAAACCCCAAGTCAAATAATTTCACATCAACAAATATGAGTGATTACTATACAACATGGTGGGGTGGAAATTTAAGAGGCGTCAAGGATTATCCCATAAACCTCGGAAAATATCAGAACAAACTCGTTTATTCACCACACGACTATGGCCCTACTGTTTATCAGCAGCCATGGTTCCAGAAAGACTTTACCTACAATTCACTTATGAATGACTGCTGGAGAGATAACTGGTTCTATATCTATGAAAACAACACAGCGCCACTTCTTATCGGTGAATGGGGTGGTTTTATGAGAGAACCAAACCTTGAATGGATGGGCTATATGCGTCAGCTTATAAAGAACTATAAACTCCATCATACATTCTGGTGTTATCAGGCAAACTCAGGCGACACAGGTGGACTTGTCCTCGATGACTTCAAGACATGGGATACTCAGAAATACAACTTCGTTAAGGAAGTTCTCTGGCAGCAGAACGGCAAGTTCGTAGGGCTTGACCACGAAGTGCCACTTGGAAACAATGGTATCTCTCTTTCCGAAGCAAAGTAAAAACGAAAATCCTGCACTTTCTGCGTCGTTAAACTCGCTCGGAATATCTGTATATTCCGTCGCTTGTTTGCCTAGCATAAAGCACAATCTTTTCGTTTTATCGTATTTTAAAAACGAAAAGCTTGCACTTTTTACTGTGTTAGTTCCCCTCGTAGTACACTAGTACAACTTCGGGGAACTGCCTTGTAAAAAGCACAACCCGTTTTATCCGAATATGCCTCCACGGGCTCCGTGGTCGTTTGCCTGGCATAAAGCACAATCTTTTCGCTTTATCGTAGTTTTAAAAATGAAAAATCTTGCACTTTCTGCGTTGTTAAACTCGCTCGGAATATCCACTTGATAAATAAGGAGAAAGAATATGAAAAAAATACTTATAATCGCGTTCATTGTTATGATATGCACAGTGCTTTCAGCCTGCAAATTCGTAACCGACAGAGGAGAGGAACTTCCTCAGACAGCGCCACCGACAACAGACCCCATTCAGACAGAACCTACACAGGCAGAACCTCCTGTAACAGAAGCAACAACAACTGCTCCCACAGCAACTTATCGTGAGTTTGACAGAAAGCTTTCTGATACAGATGACAGCTCAGCATATTATATGGACCTTCCCCAGTTTATGAACGAAGAACAGGGAACAGCCTTTGCAAACGCTCATTACCTTGTGGCGCAGTCACTCTTTGAGTCATCAATGGGGCTTACAGCAGAAAACGGAAGGGTTGACCTTCTTCTTTATGGCGACATACCCGTTCAGTTTATGAGAACAGGTGTTGACTATAATTCTTTCGACAGATATGTGCGTTCTGTTTTCACAGATGACCTCGCTGAAGGACTCTTTTTAAGCGATAATTCATACCGTAATCTTGACGGCGAACTTGTTGTTGCAGAAAGCGCAAGAGGCTCGAATGTATTTTATGTAGGAAGAACTTTCGAACTCGTTTCATCTGATGATAACGAACTCAAATTCAAAGTAATAGGTTATTACAGCCAGATAGGAGTTATTACAGAAGACCACTTCAACGAGCTTCCTCCCGAAGAAAGAGAATGGACAGAAGAATTCGACATAACAATCGTTAATACAGCAGACGGCTGGAAGGTAAGCCAGTTCAATTTCTGGTTATAATAAGGAGATTATAAAAAATGCCTTTTTATTTTATGTTTGATTACACCTACATCCTTGCTATAATTGCTGCAGTGATTTCACTTATAGCATCGGCAGGGGTAAAGGCAACATTCAATAAATACTCAAAAAGAATAGCGCAGTCGGGCCTTACGGGCCGTGATGTTGCAACAAGAATTCTTAACGGCGCAGGGATTTATGATGTAAGCGTAAACCATATTTCAGGAAACCTTACCGACAATTTCAATCCCACAAACAAAACGCTCAATTTAAGCGACTCTGTTTATGCCTCAAACTCAATAGCAGCGATAGGCGTTGCAGCGCACGAATCGGGACACGCAATCCAGCACGACAAGGGGTATATTCCTATAAAGATAAGAGGGGCGATTGTTCCCGTTGTAAATTTCGGTTCAAGACTTTCTTTTCCCGTTATTCTTTTGGGATGTTTAATGAACTATAACGAAATCATAATTTCGATAGGAATACTTCTTTTCTCTTTCGGACTTATATTCTCGCTCATAACTCTCCCCGTTGAATTCAACGCATCAAGAAGAGCGATTTCGATTTTAGAGCAGGACGGAATTCTTTATGATGAAGAACTCAGAGGTGCAAGAAAAGTTCTTTTCGCTGCTGCGATGACATATGTTGCATCTGCTATCGGAATGGCACTGCAACTTTTAAGACTCTTTCTCATGTTCAGAGGAAGAAGGAGAAGAAGATAAAACCTGTAAACAGATTCAAGACTATATCATTTTTCTGATTATATACTTTCAGAGAAATGATATAGTTGTATTTTTAAATATCAGGGTATTGTTTATTATGGATAAAGTTTTTAATAAATGCCATGCAATATTATACCGGTAATCGACGCATTAAAAAAGTTCGGCTCTGACAAATCAAAACCCGAAATTATTATGATGAGAGTCTTCAGAAACTTAAAATCCATTTTAAATACACAGACCGGAGTCCACCATTTGATGAAATATGGAAGGATTTATAATCTATGAATAATACGGAAAAATCCAGAAATCAGATGATTATCGATGAAATGAACAGAATAATAAATGAAAACTGGACAGACGGAATATCTGTTTCTTACGGAACCGATGCATATACCGAAAACATATGTGAGGGTGTATATGAAGATATAAACGGAAATTACGTTCCTGTTACAGAAAAAACATTTATAGATATTTCATCTGTAACAAAACTATTTACACTTGTAACCATACTGAAACTGACAGAAGAAAATAAAATAGATATTACAAAGAAAATATCTGATTACAGCAAACTTTCTTCCTATGTCAATATTCAGGATATAAAATTATATGAGCTTCTTAATTTCACAAAAAATGTCGTAACATCATCAAGACTCGACAGATGTTCGGGCGATGAGGCAGAGGCTTTGTTGAAAAGTGGAATTGTTGAAAACAACAGAGTCTTCTATTCTGATATAGGTTCGATAATTATTGTTTATATTCTGGATGATCTGTTTGGAAAGGGCTTTTTCAGAAACTATTCAGAAAAGCTATGGAAAAATATCGGCATGAAGAATACTTTCTGGTGGGATGACATTCCCGAAGATAAATACGGATTATTGCAATCCTATGATAACGAATACCGTTACAGTGAAAAGGACGGCATATACTGTTATCATACCGAACCGGGAAAGCCACACGATCCTAAAAGCAAAGTTCTCGGTGCATCGGGACACGCAGGTATTTTTACGACATCAGAGGATATTTCTGTTTTCGCCTCAGAGCTGATAAAGGGAAATATAATATCATATGACACCATAAATTCGTTTATTTTGTCTGATGCCTATGATTCTTTTACCGATTACGGACAGCATTTCGGAATTCTCTGTTATAAAAGGGCAGAAAAGTCTGTTGACAGTGAAATCCCCGATTTTGCAAGTGATAAAAGCATAGCTATATCAGGATATACGGGAGTTTATTTTATGATAGATTTTCAGAACAGAAAGTTTGTTTTTATAGCAAGCAACAGAGTTCATAACAGAATGACATCTCTTCTTCCGTCGGATGATATCAGTGGAGAATATAAAAAAGTCACGAACAAATATGTATATCGTAAAGATGTTCTCAGAGATTTATGTTACAACTACGACCGTATCTTGTAATATACATTTGTGGACACAAGGCAGAGAATATGATATCTTTGTTATAGAGGCAGGTTGATAAATGACCGGAAATCAACTGTATCGGGATTGAAAGACAGAGAATGTTATGGATGAATTGATGAAATGAGGAAATCACTATGACTATAATCGAACTTTTAGGTGAAAAAAGATTTTTTTATGAGATTGACGGAATCACATACAGACAGAAATCTGTAAAACTGCCCGGAGATTATGAGATTTTCGAAGAAGATTTTAATCTCTATGTAAAGCATAACGGAGAAACAAATTTGATATGTGAAGGTGTTGGCGCATGGACTATCTTCAGAGCAATCAACATAATCCTTTCTTATGATATGAACCATCGCAAGAATGATTTCAGAGTCATTGATTTTGATGGTAATACAGTCATGACAGGAGGGATTTCTCCCGATGGGTATCTGTATTATTTCGAAGATAATCTGATGCTGAAGGAAAAGCCTTTTCCTGTTGAAACACAGGTTGTCAAGAAATTTGATTTTGTTCCTTCAACAGTTGAATATGATAATGACGTCATTTACATATGGCCGGAAGACAGCAATGATTTCATAAAACAGGATTATATATAAATAAATCAAGGGTATAGGGTTGTGGTCCGATACCCTTGATTATGTCTATGTGGTCACTGCATCAAAGGGGTTTGCCATGTCAAAATCTTAAGTTGACAAACTCTTGAAAATGTGTTAAAATCCCCTTTAAGTAAAAGGGGATACTATTATAATATAAAGGGGAATATGGAGAAAGGTTTTATCTGAAAGGAGAAAATGATGGAAAACAAATCTTTTGACAAAAAGATAATAACAATTCCCAATATTCTTTCTGCAGTAAGACTTATGATGATACCACTCATCGTCTGGCTCTACTGTAAGGTTGAAAACTATCTTTTAACGGGCGTTATAATTATCCTTTCGGGGATAACCGATGTTGTCGACGGCTTTATCGCAAGGCATTTCAATATGATAAGCGATGTCGGAAAGGTTTTGGACCCCATAGCAGACAAGTTCACACAAGGCGTTGTCCTTCTCTGCCTTCTGTCGAGATTTCCACTTATGCTTGTTCCTATCTTATGTATAATTCTAAAAGAAATCTTTATGATAATAACAGGATTTCTTGTCATTAAAAAGGTGGGAAATGTACCCTCTGCCGACTGGCACGGAAAACTTGCAACCTGTGCGCTTTACGGTATGATGGAGCTTCATATATTGTGGTATGATATAACATCGTCGGCGTCGATAGTGTCGATAATGATATGCGTCTGCCTTATAGGGCTTTCGTTCGTTTTATATGGAACAGAAAATATTAAGGCTATAACCGGAAAGAAAACAAAAGCGTCTGATTGATTCGGACGCTTTTATTATATATAATGGTATATCCTGCTCTTTTGTGATAGCCTGATAAAGCGATAAATGGCTTAAAAAGGGAATTTTCGGCTCGTTTTATGCCAAATGCACAAAAACCGACCGAAGCTTTTAATTTTCCTTATTAAACATTTCTTTCGAAAAAAGCTTGACAAAGGGTAGGAGGGGTAGTATAATATAAAGGCACCCTCGGAGAACGGGGGCTAAAAGCACCTTGAAAATTGAACAATCGACAAGACAAACCCTAAAATTCCTTAAACGGAAAAGGTCAGATGAAGACT
>JAZNQY010000045.1:0-8921 GCA_045590375.1 Oscillospiraceae bacterium
ATATTTACCTTAATGAATTATAGGAGTGATTTTAATATGAAAAACTTTTTAGGACTTGCAATTTTCGGTCTCGTAGCAGCAGGTATCGGCGCAGCAGCAACAATGTTTGCTATCAAGAAGCGTGAAGAACTCGATGCTTACGATGATTTTGATGATGAATTCTGCGATGATTGCGATTGCAACTGCGAAGAATGCGCAGCTTGTGAAGATATCATCCTCGACGGTGAAGACCTTTCTGTTGAAGAAGTTCTCGATTCAGTTGAAGAAGACATCGAAGAAATCGCTAAGGAAGACGGCGAAGATTTCTAAGAAACCCAAAAACAAAAGGCTGACAAGTTGTCAGCCTTATTTTTTGTTCTCACTCTTTGTTATTTTTCGCATAGAATTATAATAAGGGGTGATTTATTATGCCAAAAGTATTTTTAAGTCCTTCCACACAGGAATGGAACAAATACTATACAAACGGCAACGAAGAGCAGACAATGAATCTTCTTGCCGATAAAATGGAGCCTTATCTTCGCTCATCGGGAATAGAATTCACAAGAAATGTTCCCGAAAGAAATGTAAACGGTGCGATATCAGACTCCAACGCAAGATATTATGATGTCCATTTAGCGTTACATTCAAACGCAGGTGGAGGGGATTTCGCAGGAAAACTCCGTGGGATTGATAATTATTATTCTCCTTATAGCAAACTCTCCAAAGATCTTGCAGTAATTATTTCAAACAACCTTCAGAATATCTATCCTTTGCAGGGCAGAGTTCAGGCATTGCCGACAACAACTCTTGCTGAGGTTACAAGAACAAAGGCAGTAGCCGTTTTATCCGAACTCGGTTATCACGACAACCCTCTCGATGAAGCGTGGCTCAAGGAAAATCTTGATGCAATAGCGAAAATCCTTGTTCAGTCGCTCTGTGATTATTTCGGAATTCCTTTTATAGAACCGGGAACAGTTTACAGTGCAACGGTAGCAACCGACGGCTCAGGGCTTAATTTAAGAGCATATCCTTCAACCGAAAGCAAGATTATTCTCAGTATGCCGAATAATTCGGAAATAACGGTTTACGGACAGTATGGAAATTGGTATGTCGTGAATTATAAGGGAAATATCGGCTATGCATATTCAGATTATGTCGCTCTGAAATAAATAAAAACCCATTCTTAATCCGTAATAAACAGATAAGGGTATCGAGTTTACTACTCGGTACCCTTGATTTCTTCTATACGATAATTACCATAATGAGTGGGTTTTGTATTGAAGTTTATCTTATGCTTCTTCAACGATTTCAGAATCAACAGCATTCTTTCTGATGCTTTCGATTCCGTCCTTACAGCTGCTCTTAGCCTTATAACCTTCGCCTACTGCAATGATCTGTCCGTTCTTTGCTTTAAGTCTGAAACGGAATTCGCCTGCTTTATCCTTATATACTTCAAACTTGGGGTTCTTTTCTGTCTGGTATCCTTCAACAGTCTGGTCTTCGAGAGCAGCGATAGGAGCGTTTGTGATTACGCTGTTAACACCGTTCTTGCAAGAATCGAGTGTTTCATAAGTTTCACCGGTTGCGATGATTTCACCGTTGCGTGCTTTAAGATTGAATGTGTATCCACCTGATTTTGTTGTCTTGATTACAAACTTGCCCATTTTAAATATGCCCCTTTCAGTTAACATAATATTGAATTCTGCGACATATTTCGCATATCCACCCAAATTATAGCAATTTTTTTTCGACGTGTCAAGAATTTGCATTGATGATAAAAATAACTTGTACAGAATTATAATTATGAGGTGAAAAATTTATCACACACGCCACTTGACAAACGATTTAAAATGTATTATAATATTAAAGTTGCAATATTACGAGGCGTAGCTCAGTTTGGTAGAGTGCTTGGTTTGGGACCAAGATGCCGCAGGTTCGAGTCCTGTCGCCTCGACCAGAAGAACATCCTTTCAGGGTGTTCTTTTTTATTTTCTACCAAAAATTCATTGTCCGTACTTTTACCCACTCATTATGCTATAATGAAATTACAGAAGAAAATCACAACAACATTTCAAAGGAGGATTATTATGGGTATATTCGGAAATTTATTTGATTTCAATGGCGATGGCGAAACCGATATTTTTGAAGAAATGATGGGAATTGATTTCGTTGAAAACGAAGAACGCAGAAGAAAACGTGAAGAATGTAAACATTACGGTTATGACTGTGACGGCGATGATTGCGATGACTGCGAATGTGATGATTGTGATTGCGATGACGATTGCGATGATTGCGATTGTTGTTATGAAGAAGATGACGAGGAAGATGATTACGAAGACGACGAAGAAGAATACGATGACGATTATGACGACGACGATTTATGATTAAATCTTATTTAAATCAAGCTTGTTGTTTTATTTTTCATATTATTGACTCCTTTCTTAAAGGAAAAGCCGATGGAAGAAAAAATCCATCGGTTTTTTCTTTTTTATTGTAATTTTCTGTAAACTATGATATAATAAACTATCATTCGAAGAAAGGATGAATAAAATGAAAATCATTGACCTTATAACAAAAGATACATTGTCCCTCTCTTTCGAGGTTTTTCCACCCAAAACAGAAAGCTCATTCGATAGCGTCAAAATCGCAACAGAAGAAATAGCGAAACTTTATCCTTCTTTTATGAGCGTTACATATGGTGCAGGTGGAGGAACAAGTAAATATACCCTCGAAATCGCAAAGAATATAAAGGAAGAATTCGGCGTTCCTATGCTTGCTCACCTCACCTGCGTTTCTTCCGATAAAGAAACAGTAAAGCAGAGAATTGAGGATATGCATAAAGCAGGAATTCAGAATATCATGGCGCTTCGTGGTGATATTCCCGAAAGTATGCTGAATGACGACCGTAGCAAATGGGATTATCGATATGCTATTGACCTTATAAGAGAAATAAAAAGCCTCCCTTATGATTTCTGTATAGGTGCTGCATGTTATCCCGAAATCCATCCCGAAAGCGAAAACCAGAAAGAAGATATAAAGCGCCTTAAAGAAAAGGTTGACGCAGGCTGCGATTTCTTGACAACACAGATGTTTTTCGATAATAATCTTCTTTACAATTTCCTTTATAAAATCCGTGAAGCAGGAATAACAGTTCCCGTAATTCCTGGGATTATGCCTATAACAAACGCAAATCAGGTTGAAAGGGCAATAAAACTTTCAGGCTCATTTATGCCACAGCGTTTCAAAAGCCTTGTTGATAAATTCGGTTCAGACCCTCTTGCTATGAAACAAGCAGGAATAGCCTATGCAACTGACCAGATTATAGACCTTTACGCAAACAACATCACAAATGTTCATGTTTACTCAATGAACAAACCCGATGTTGCCGAAAAAATTCAGAGCAACCTTTCTGATATTTTAGGAAAATAACTATGGCTGAAAAACTTATTTTTAACGCACCCCTTGTCGATAAAAAAGAGATACTTCGCTATATGGGCTGTAAAACCTCCGATGAAAATATTCTTTCTCTTTTGGAGGAATGTCTTACAGAAGCGATGCCTACTTTTTCTTATGCCGTTTCTTACAGCGTATATCCGATAAAGTATAAAAAAGATATTTCTTCAGATGGTCTTTCAAAACACCTCTCAGACAGCGATGAAATCATCATCTTTGCTGCAACGATAGGCGTGGGGATAGACAGACTTATCTCAAAATACAGCAGAATTTCGCCTACAAAAGCAGTAATCTTTCAGGCGATAGGAACAGAACGTATAGAGGCTCTGTGCGACAGTTTCTGCGATGAAATGAAAAAGAAATATGGGTGTATAACAAATCGTTTCAGCCCAGGTTATTCCGATTGGGATATAAAAGACCAGAAACTTATTATTTCGGTAACAGATGCCACAAAGAATTTAGGAATCTGCCTTAACGACAGTTTTCTGATGTCGCCCTCAAAATCCGTAACAGCCGTTGTCGGAATAAAGAATACAGAAACAGAAGAAAAAAATCCCTGCGAAAGTTGTGAAAACGCAGGATGTATTTACAGGAGAGAAATATGAATTTAAGAGAATTTTTAAAAGAAAACAGAGTTTATCTCGATGGTGGAATGGGAACTCTGCTTCAGGCAAAAGGTTTAAAACCCGGCGAACTTCCTGAACGCTGGAACATTACCCATCCCGAAATTATAAAAGATATTCATAAGGCTTATTTTGAAGCAGGAAGCAATATTGTCTGCGCAAACACATTCGGCGCAAATCCACTCAAATTTTCAGATGACGAACTCGAAAAAATCATCTCTGCTGCCATAAAAAACGCAAAAGATGCGATAGCAGAAACAGGTGATAGCGAAAATAAATTCGTAGCGCTCGATATGGGCTCACTCGGAAAACTTTTAAAGCCCTTAGGTGACCTTTCTTTTGAAGACGCAGTTTCTGCTTTTTCAAAAACTGTAAACTTAGGTGCAGAATATGGCGCTGACCTTATTTTCATAGAAACAATGAACGATTCATATGAAACCAAAGCAGCACTTCTTGCTGCAAAGGAAAACTGTGACCTTCCCGTTTTCGTTTCAAACGCCTATGGCGAAGACGGAAAACTTATGACAGGCGCAACTCCCTCTGCTATGGTAGCGCTCGCCGAAGGTATGGGTGCTGACGCTGTCGGAACGAATTGTTCATTAGGCCCTGCTGAGATGAAAAATATCGTTTCTGAACTTCTTTCAGTAGCGTCAATCCCCGTTATATTAAAACCAAACGCAGGGCTTCCCGTAACAGTTGACGGCAAAACCGTCTTTAAAGTCGGCGCAAAAGAATTTGCTGATGAAATGATAGAGTATGCAAAATCAGGCGTTCGCCTTTTGGGTGGATGTTGTGGAACAACCCCCGATTATATAAAAGAAACAGTAGATATGGCAAAAGATTTACCTTTAGTTCCTCTTACAGATAAAAACCTGACTGTCGTTTCTTCATATTCACATACAGTTTCTTTCGGTAAAAAAGCAGTGCTCATAGGCGAAAGAATAAACCCAACGGGCAAAAAGCGTTTCAAACAAGCACTCATAGAAAACGATATCGACTATATTCTCCGTGAGGGTGTATCACAGCAGGAAAGGGGCGTCGATATTCTCGATGTAAATGTAGGGCTTCCCGAAATAGACGAAGTTTCTATGCTTAAAAACACAGTTTCCGAACTTCAGTCAGTAACCGACCTTCCTTTACAGATTGACACATCAGACCCCACTGCTATGGAAGAAGCACTCCGTATCTATAACGGAAAGGCAATGATAAATTCCGTTAATGGAAAAGAAGAAAGTATGAAAGCTGTATTTCCTCTCGTTAAAAAATATGGTGGACTTGTAGTAGCTCTGACTCTTGACGAAAACGGAATTCCCACAACAGCAGAGGGAAGAGTCAAGATTGCCGAAAAGATAATCGAAACTGCAAAAAGCTATGGTATAGCGAAAAAGGATATCATTTTCGATACTCTCGCTATGGCAGTAAGTGCCGATAAAAACGCAGCAGAGGTTACTCTTTCATCACTTAAGACCATAAAGGAAAATTTAGGTTGCCACACCTCTCTCGGTGTTTCAAATATCTCATTCGGACTTCCTGAAAGAGATGCAGTAAACAGTATCTTTTTCTCACTCGCACTCGAAAACGGTCTTTCGGCTGCGATTATGAATCCTCATTCAAAGGATATGATGAAAACATATCATTCCTTTAACGCCCTTAAAGGACTTGACGATAACTTTACAGACTATATTTCTTTTGTAACTGAGAATAAGGAAGAAATCGAAAAAGCTCCTGCTAAAACAGAAGAAAACAATAACGATTTGCAGTATGCTATAATAAAAGGCTTCAAAGAAAAATCAGCGATTATTACAGAAGAACTTTTAAAGACCACCGACGGAATGGAAATAGTAAAAGAAAAAATCATTCCTGCCCTCGATATTGTCGGAAAAGGCTTTGAAGAAAAGACTATCTATCTCCCACAGCTTTTAATGAGCGCAGAATCTGCAAAATCAGCATTTGAAGTTATAAAGAAGAAAATGCTTTCCGAAGAAAAAACGGGTGAAAATAAGGGGACAATCGTTATAGCGACAGTAAAGGGCGATATCCACGATATAGGAAAAAATATCGTCAAACTCCTTTTAGAAAACTATGGCTTTGATGTTATCGACCTCGGAAAAGATGTTCCACCCGAAATAATAGTCGAAACTGCGATAGAGAAAAATGCCCGTCTTGTAGGGCTCAGCGCACTGATGACAACAACCGTTCCTGCTATGGAAGAAACAATAAAACTCCTTCGTGAAAAACATCCTTCCTGTAAGGTAGTAGTAGGAGGCGCAGTTCTCACAAAAGACTATGCCGACAGCATAGGTGCAGATAAATACGCAAAGGACGCTATGGAATCTGTAAGATACGCAGAGGAAATTTTCAGAAAATAATAAAAATAAAGGGTACTGTGTAAGTACCCTTTATTTTTATCTTTACTGCTTTTTACTGCTTTTGAATGCACCCGATATAAGACCGAAAATCTCCTTTGCCGATTTTCCCTGTATAAGTTCGGGATGTTCCTCAAGAAAAGAAACAACAAACTCAAAAACGGGATTTTCTTTCAGTTTTTCCGAAACGAATTTAACAACATTGTCGATTTTCTCGACATCAATTTTCCCTGTGCATACTGCTTCTGAAAGTGCTATAACAGACTCACCTAAAGCAGTAACAAAAAATCCTGCAACAACAGCGTTAAGCGCCGATGAAGCCAAATTCGGAACAACCTTTGTAACAGCGCCGAGCGTCGCTCTTGCAACTTCCGATATTGTTGTCGAACCTACAATAGCTGCTATAAGGTCACCCTTTGTTTCAATGCCGTAAATCTTTAAAATTCCCTTTGTAAGCGCGATTTCAAGTGGAACGAGTATAGTAGAATCGGGGAAAGGTATAGGTATAGCACCGATAGCAACACCCATGGTTGTCGATGTTCCCGTTAAAAGATTTGCTGAAAAACGCTTCTGTTCAAGAATCATTCTGTTCTTGTTTTCTTCGCTTATCTTTTTAGCCTCGTCCATACAGTCGAGCGTTGCAAGACAGAGTGCGTCAACGCCCTTAGGCTCAATAATGGTTTCTTCGTTGATTTTATATGTTTCTGCAACAACGGGGATAATCTTCTGTAAATTGACATCCTTGCATTTCGAGAAAGCCTCTTTAACGGCATTTATGTTTTCTTCTGTTTCTATTTCAGAGAACGATTTTGTTATAGCAACAAAAACGGGAACATTCTTCCAGCTTTTTATAGTCTTGCTCATCATTTCAATGTTATACTGGAATATTCTCTTTGATGTTCCTTCAACACAGTACCATACAGCGTCTATGCCGTCATTGCCTTTTTCTTTAAGCTTACTTTTGGTGAATTGTTTTACCTGCTTTATAACCTTTCTCTGTTTCGACTTGTCAAATTCAAGCCCCATTGTGTCAATGCAACGGATAGGCCATGTCTTTGAAACATAAGGGGTTATTTCTTTTGTGAGTCCCTCGCCGATACCCGTTTCAACCTCAGCGCCCGAAATCGCTCTTATGAGCGTGCTTTTTCCTGCACCCGAATTTCCGAGAACAAGAACATTCATCATCTCAACGGGAGCACATTCGGTAGTTTCCTCTGTGATAACCTCACCCTCGATAACTTCGGCTTCAACAATTTCTTCTGTCTTTTCAAAATCCATTTTCAAAAACCTCCTTTTGATATATGAGAACAATTTTAAATATTCTCATAAAAGGGTTTGTAAATTCTGCGTTTAAAGTTTCTGCTCGTATTCATCAGCGAGAGCATCATATTTCTTGGCGATAGCGAGATATTTTTCTCTTGTTTCCTCAGAAAGCATACCCAAAGGCTTAAAATAATTATACATCATAATTCCGTTTACGCATATTTCCTTATGGAATTCATAAGCCGTTGCCTTCGGAATTTGATATGCAATAATACATTTAAGATTGTATAAGTTATATATAGCCTTAGTGGATGTTGTTTCGTTTATACCTTTTTCTGCGAAAGTAAGAAGTGAAATAAGACACATCGTTTCTTTCGCAAATCTTATCATAGTTTCTTCATCGGGACGATAGTCGTCATTTATCCACTTTCCGCTTTTATTGCAATCCTTTGAATAATCCGCCCATACAGTCTCTTTCCAGATAGCGATAGAGAAAGAGGTTGTCTTTTCTATAATAACATTCTGAATTTTCTTTATATGAACACTGTTATCGGTTATATCAATATAAGAAAGCGCTTTTTTGAATTCTTCCACCATATTGTTTATTGATGTCATAACCCAGTTAGTGAGTTTATCAGTAGGTCTTTTCTTCTTGTATTCTTCAAGAATAATACCAATCATCATAGAAAAACTGAATCCGATAACAAAAGAAAGTTCTTCTCTTTTTATCTTCTGACCTTCTTCATTAAGCGATTTATAAGCTGCATAAACAGCTTTTATAACATCAGAAACGTTCTAATTTTCATAAGATATAAGCCTTGACATAGCCATTGCCTTGAAAAAATGCGCGTCATATGAGAGAGGTTCTTCCTCAATCATTTTTTCAGCCATTTTTAAAACACCTTTATAATCTTTTGTTTCAACATAGATTTTTAAAAGCTTTAAATATTCATTGTATTTTTCTGACATTTTATTCCTCCGAAAAAAAGTTGCTACCTTATTATTATATATCATTATATAGCATTTTTCAATAAAAACATCTGATTAAACGCTTAAAATACGATAATTTTCTACAATAAAAAATTTTTTTGAAAAAATTTCAGAAAAATGCTTGACAATGCTATGGACTTGTGATAAAATAATTCTTGCATTCAATAGTGCGCTGGTGTAGCTCAGTCGGTAGAGCAGCTGATTTGTAATCAGCAGGTCGGGGGTTCGAGTCCGTCCACCAGCTCCA
>JAZNQY010000046.1:0-4916 GCA_045590375.1 Oscillospiraceae bacterium
ATACTTCGCTTCAAAGGCTAAGAAGGAAGGTTTTGAACAGATTGCTGCTCTCTTCCTCAAAACAGCTGATAACGAAAAAGAACATGCTAAAATGTGGTTTAAGGAACTTAACGGCATAGGTGATACAGCTCAGAATCTCGAAGCTGCTGCTGATGGCGAAAACTATGAATGGACAGATATGTACGAAGAATTCGCTAATACAGCTGAAGAAGAAGGATTTACAGAACTCGCTGCTAAATTCCGTATGGTTGGCGAAATTGAAAAGCATCATGAAGAAAGATATCGTGCTCTTCTTAAGAATGTTAAGATGCAGGAAGTATTCGCTAAGAGCGAAATCAAGGTTTGGGAATGTCGCAATTGTGGACATATCGTTGTTGGTATGAAATCTCCTGAAATCTGTCCTGTATGTGCACATCCTCAGAGTTACTTCGAAATCCACGCTGAAAACTATTAATCTTATAGTATAATAAAAGCGCTTCTGATTTTGTGTCAGAGGTGCTTTTTGTTTGTTGATTGACTTTTCTAGAAATTTATGGTATGATCAAGCCGAATGCAGATTACAGAGGGGTGCTATAATGGAAATCAGATATATAAATCAGGTGGATGATTTGTTTGAAATAAGCAATATATACGAAAACAGCTGGAAGTTTGCATATAGGGGTATCGTTCCACAGAATTACCTTGATAGTATTCCGAAAGGCCGTTGGGCGAATAGAATAAATAGAGAAGGAATGAACAATCTTGTTTTGATTGAAAATGGAGTTATAATAGGTACGGCAAGTTTCTGTAAATCAAGATGGGAACAATACAATGACTATGGAGAAATAGTTTCAATATATTTCTTACCTGATTATATGGGCAAAGGATATGGAAATTATCTTTTGAAAAAATGTGTCGATGAATTAAAATCTTTGGGTTATGACAAGATACTTTTATGGGTTTTAGAAGATAATCTCAGAGCAAGAAGATTTTATGAAAAGAATGGGTTTATCTGTTCTGATGAGTATATTGATGATAATATTGGTGGAAAAGATTTAAGAGAAGTGATGTATACGTATCACTTTTAACATATTTCAATAAAACAAGCGCCTGCATTTCGCAGACGCTTTTTAAGTTATATTTCTTCCAGACTGTAAATATATCTGAATTCTATTAAATCTGAAGAATCAGACGCTTGTCCTTCAAGTTCTTCTTTGAGCGAATTGTTTTCGTCTATTATGAAGTAAATACATCGGCAACCATATTCAACAGCTTTAGGCATGAAATAATCAGCAACCCATTTTGTGTCTTCAGGGATATTTTCAAAACCTGTTTTTGTATCAGCAACATAATCGCATTTATGCTCGTTGATTATGTCAAGAGCATACATCAACGGATTTCTGTAATCATTATTGCAGCAGAATTTCTTCCACTTAACGAATACGACATTATGTTTTTCGTTATAACTTACATCACAATATTCAGATGAATACATTTTAATCACTCACAATCTGAAAATATTATTCAACGCCGTATGTCTTTCTGTATTCGAGCATCTTGTCGAGATATTCTTTACCTTCAACAACGCCGTTTCTGATAGCATCAATAATATCATTTACTGTAACAATAGGATAGATCTTGATTCCGAATTCGTTGTAAACTTCCTGAACGGCAGAATATTCGCCTTGACCCTTTTCCATTCTGTCAACAGAGATAACCATTCCTGTAATATTTACATCAGCAGCAGCTTTAAGAACGGGAAGCACCTGTCTGATGGCAGTGCCTGCTGTGATAACATCTTCGATGATAACGACTTTCTCGCCGTCTGTAAGTTTCTTTCCTACTATAACTCCACCTTCACCGTGGTCTTTTGCTTCTTTTCTGTCGAAACAGTAATTTACTTCTGTGTCGTATTTATTGTAAAGAGCAGATGCACACGCTACTGCGAGAGGAATACCTTTATATGCAGGTCCGAAAAGTGTTTCAACATCAATGTTGTTTTCTTTAATACATTCAGCATAGAATTCGCCAAGTTTTGCAAGTTGTTTACCTGTGTTGTAATTTCCTGTGTTAATGAAATAAGGTGCTTTTCTTCCACTCTTGAGAGTGAAATCACCAAATGTGAGAACACCACATTCTACCATGAATTTAATAAAACTTTCTTTGTAGGTCATTTTCATAACGTCCTTTCGATTTATGTTATTGACAATATTTTATCACATTATCTATTGCATTTCAAGAGTATGAGTGATAAAATATTTATGGGTGAAATTATATGAAGACTATTTTGTTTGACCTTGATGGTACACTTACTGATTCGAGAGAAGGAATATTAAAATCAATACAATACGCTCTGTTTTGCTACGGTATAGAAGAAGATATGGAAAACCTTGGCATGTTTTTAGGTCCACCTGCACATCTTGCTTTTCAGGAGTTTTATGGTTTTTCAGAAGAAAAAGCGTTTGAGATAACAAATGTATTCAGAAAAAGATATTCGGAAAAAGGAATATACGAAAATCACATTTATGATGGCATAAAGGAACTTCTCGAAAAATTTCGTGGTGATGGGGTGAAACTTTGCGTTGCAACATCTAAGCCACAGATATATACCGATAAGATACTTGAAAATTTTGATATAAGAAAACATTTTGATATAGTTGTCGGAAGTGATCTCGACGGGAATTTCTGTGATAAATCTGATATTATAGCTAAAGTAATCGAACTCGGCGAATGTGATAAATCAGAATGCTTTATGGTCGGGGATCGCAAATATGATATAATAGGTGCAAAAGAAAACGGGATAAAATCAGTGGCTGTTCTTTATGGGTACGGTGATATAGAAGAATTTATTTCATCAGGCGCAAATTTTATTGCTGAAAAAGTTGAAGATATATATGAATCGGCGATTTTTTAAAAAAAATGAAAAATTTTCAAAAAACACTTGACAAGAGATTTTATAGAGTGTATAATAGACGAGTAAAACAAAGCAGAACAATTCGTTCTCACCTTAGCACCAATGAGTGACTTGGGTAAATAACAGAGAGAAATATGCATTTGATGTGTGTAGAACTTGAGTTATGAGCGTGAACGGATCTGTTCGCGCTCAAATTTTTATAATTGGTTTTGATGTTACGGAGGTGCTTCACTATCAGTACTAAAGAAAAGGAACTTGAAATTAACGAGGAAATCAGGGACAAGGAAATACGCTTGATTGGAGCAGATGGTGCACAGGTTGGTATCATTTCTGCGAAAGAGGCGCTTAAACTTGCTGAAGAAAGCGAACTGGACCTTGTTAAAATTTCACCAAATGCCGTTCCACCTGTGTGCAGGATAATGGATTACGGAAAGTATCTTTTTGAACAGTCAAAGAGAGAAAAGGAAGCAAGAAAAAATCAGAAAGTTGTTGAAGTTAAGGAAATAAGAATGTTTTCAAGCATTGACACTCATGATTTTGAAACAAAAGTAAATCAAGCCGTTAAGTTTCTTCAGGGTGGAGATAAGATAAAGGTTTCTGTTCGTTTTAAAAAACGTGCAATAGCTCATCCTCACCTCGGTGAAGAATTACTCGAACGTTTTAAAGAAGCTTGTACTGAATTCGGTGTTGTTGATAAGCCTATCAAACCAGAGGGTCGTGCCCTTGTAATGTTTATCACACCGAAATCATCAAAATAAGGGAGGAAAATACAAATGCCAAAGTTAAAAACACATTCTGGTGCTAAAAAACGCTTTAAGCTTACTAAGAATGGTAAGGTAAAGTTCCAGCACACAAACAAGAGACACAGACTCAATCAGATGGCTACAAAGCGTAAGAGACAGCTTCGCGTTTGCGGTGTTGCAGATGCAACAAATGTAGCAGCAATCAAAGAAATGCTTCCTTACAAGTAATCGGTAAGCATTGAGAATGAAAATAACAATACGGAGGTAGAAGAATATGGCTCGTGTTAAGGGAGCAATGATGACTCGTAAGAGAAGAAATAAAACTCTTAAACTCGCAAAGGGTTATTGGGGTAGCAAGAGTAAGCATTTTAAGATGGCTAAACAGGCCGTAATGAAATCAGGAAACTATGCTTACATCGGAAGAAAGCAGAAGAAGCGCGAATTCAGACAGCTCTGGATTTCAAGAATTTCTGCTGCTGCAAAGATGAATGGTATGAACTATTCAACACTTATGAATGGTCTCAAGAAGGCAGGTATTACACTCAATCGTAAGATGCTTTCTGAAATCGCTATCAACGATCCTGCAGGTTTTACATCTATCGTTGAACAGGCAAAGGCAGCACTTTAATCTACAGTTAATAAGAGTCAGGAGTATATTTTTACTTCTGACTTTTTGCCGTTTTTTATACCCGTTTGAAAAAGTATATTTTATGATTTTATGAGGAGTTTTTTATGAAAAATTCTGAATTGATAACATCAAAGGATAATCCATCGATAAAACTTTACAGAAAATTATCAGACAGTAAAAAAGCAAGAAAAGAGAACGGTCTTTTCGTTCTTGAAGGAGCAAGATTGTGTTTCGATTCTTCGGCGCTTTCGATGACGAAACTTCTCATTATAACGGAAACTGCTTATGAAAAATATGACGATAAATTGTCTGAGATCGAAAAAAATATTATAAAAATATCAGATGAACTCGGAAATAAACTTTCAGATACAATAAATACACAGGGGGTTTTTTCTGTATGCAAAATTCCTGAAAAAACAAGACTTTGTGATTTTATGAAATCGGGTGAAAAATATATAGTTCTCAATTCTTTGCAGGATCCATTGAACATAGGAACTATCATAAGAACGGCAGACGCTTTGGGGATAAATGGAGTTATTTTATGTAAATGTTGTGATTTATATAATCCTAAAGTTATAAGGGGAACAATGGGGTCTGTTTTTAGAATAAAAACAATAGAGGCTGATTTTGAGGATGTTATATCGGAATTTAA
>JAZNQY010000047.1:0-12460 GCA_045590375.1 Oscillospiraceae bacterium
CTGCAAACGAATTCTTAACAAGAAGCAACCTTATGAAAGCCTATAAAAATGGCTCCGACACACCCATTATGTCGGGTGGGAAAGTTGCTGTTGTCGGTGGTGGAAATGTCGCTATGGACGCAGCGAGAACAGCTCTCAGACTCGGTGCCGAAAAGGTTTATATCGTTTATCGCAGATCTATGGAGGAACTTCCTGCAAGAAAAGAAGAAGTCGAACACGCAGAAGAAGAGGGAATTATCTTTAAAATTCTCACAAACCCCGTTGAGATTTTAGGATATAACAATCCCGATAATCCGAGGGATGAGAAAAACGGCTTTGTAACTGGAATGAAATGTATCGAAATGGAACTCGGCGAGCCCGACGAAAGAGGCAGAAGAAGACCTGTTGAAAAACAGGGAAGCGAGTTCACAATGGATATCGACACAGTTATTATGTCAATAGGAACATCCCCTAACCCCCTTATCAAAAACACAACAAAAGGCCTTGAGGTTAATAATCGCGGTGGAATAGTTGTTTCTGAGGATGGACTTACTTCCAGAGAGGGAGTTTATGCAGGTGGCGATGCCGTAACGGGTGCCGCGACCGTAATTTCTGCTATGGGCGCAGGAAAAATTGCTGCAAAGGCAATTGACGAGGCGATAAAGAAAAAGGATGTTAAATGAAGGTTACTCGGGCGTCAGTCCGAATACTTTATGTTTATGGATGATTAAAAGGACAACCGATTTGGTTGTCCTTTTCGTTTTTTGCTATCTGAAAAATACACCGACCATAGCGCCCATTCCGTCGGCAGGGGAAATAATCTGCTGAAGTTCCCATCCTTCAGAAATATACTGATTGATGATTTCTTCGGCTTGTTTAAGGTCGTCATCTCTGAAAAGTTTAACGCCTTTGTTAAGGTAAACGAGTTTGTATTCTTTCATGAATTTCCCTCCGTTTTTTAAAAAAATCTCCACGCAGGTATGCGTGGAGTCTTTTCTGGTGCAGGCGACGGGACTTGAACCCACAAGGTATTGCTACCACTAGTACCTGAAACTAGCGCGTCTGCCAATTTCGCCACGCCTGCTTGTATCACCCGAATATTATACCACATATTGCACAGAAAATCAAGAAAAAATTTTCTGCCTTCGAAAGATAAGTTTTTTTGTAAAAACAGTAGATTTTTATTTATACTTATAGTATAATGATGATATATATGCACTTTTTTATGGGGAGGATTTTTATATGCAGGCTTATCTTGACAACGCAGCGACGACAAAACCCTGCGATAAAGCAGTTTCAGCAGCAGTTTCAGCGCTCACAGAAACCTACGGAAATCCGTCATCTCTCCATAGAGCAGGATTTTTGGCAGAAGAGCTTGTAAATGAGGCCCGAAAGAATATTGCCTCAGCGCTTTCAACCCAGCCCGAATGTGTCATCTTCACATCAGGCGCTACCGAAAGTAATAATCTTGCGATAATAGGTTCTGCTAAAACATACGGAAAAAGAAAAAAGAAGATAGTAACAACAACTATAGAACATCCTTCCGTTGCAAGAACAGTTGATTATCTTGAAGAACAAGGCTATGAGGTTGTGAGAATATCCCCTAATCATAACGGTGAAATCATCCCTGATGATATAGTTTCTGCCGTTGACGATAATACATTTATGGTTACCTGTATGCTCGTCAATAACGAAACGGGATATGTTCTTCCCTTGAAAAAAGCCTTTACAGCTATAAAAAGACTTTATCCCGAATGTATAACACACGCCGACTGCGCACAGGCTTTTTTAAAACTTCCGATAAAATTTTCAGAACTTTCAGCCGATATGATTTCAATTTCAGGACATAAAATCCACGCTCCCAAGGGTATAGGCGCACTTGTTCTTAAAAAGGGAGTAAGACTTCTTCCTATAATGTTCGGAGGAGGACAGGAAAAAGGCATCCGTTCGGGAACAGAGTCAGTTCCTCTCATTTCGGCTTTCGGCGAAACTGTAAAGGAATATTATCCTACACTTTCGAATGCAATAAATAACGCAAACGAAATGAACGCCTATCTTCGTGAAAAACTCGCAAAGCTTCCCGATATTTCGATAAATTCAACAGAAGATATCTGTTCTCCTTTCATAATGAATTTCTCCGTTGTGGGAATACGCTCTGAAATAATGCTTCATTTTTTAGAGAGCAAGGGCGTTTATGTTTCAAGTGGAAGTGCCTGCTCAAAGGGCGCAAAAAGTTCTGTTCTTTCCGAATTCAGAATAACAGATGAATGTATCGACAGCGCACTCAGAGTAAGTTTTTCAAGATTTACAACCTGGCAGGATATAGATATGCTCATAAACGGCATAATAGATGGTCAGCAATCAATTTCAAGATAAAGGAAAAGAAACTATGAAAGAAATCATACTCGCAAAATACGGCGAAATCGCACTCAAAGGTCTTAATAAAAGTCAGTTCGAGGCAATACTCGTAAAGAATGTCAAGAGAAGACTTTCAGACCTCGGACAGTTTAAAATCACAAGAGCACAGTCGATAGTTTTTATCGAACCTCTTTCAGAAGAAACAGATATTTCTGATGTAATAGAAAGAGTAAGAAAAACATTCGGATTTTCAGTTCTCTGCCGATGTGGAGTTTTTGAGAAAGATTATGAAGACATAAAAACAAACGGACTTTTATATCTTGAGGACGAACTTTCCTATGCAAAGACATTCAAGGTTGAAGCAAAGCGTTCCGATAAGAAATTCCCCATGAATTCACCTGCTATCTGCCGTGAGTTCGGACATGATATTATGGAAAGATATCCTCATCTTTCGGTTGATGTTAAAAACCCGGATGTCGTTGTAACAGTTGAAATAAGAGAAACAAACGCCTATATCCACGCAGGCGTTATTCAGGGCGCAGGTGGTATGCCTGTGGGAACATCAGGTCAGGCGCTTCTCCTCCTCTCAGGTGGAATAGACTCTCCCGTTGCAGGATATATGATGGCTAAAAGAGGAATTCATATCAACGCCATCCATTATGTAAGCCCACCCTATACCTCAGACAGAGCAAGACAAAAAGTCGAAAGACTCTGTTCAAAGATTTCTGCATATTGTGGCGATATAAGATTTTTCTGCGTTCCCTTTACAGAAATTCAGGAAAAGATAAAGGATAACTGCCCCGAAGAACTTTTCACGGTAATTATGAGAAGAATTATGATGAAAATTGCGCAGAAGATAGCAGAAAGAGAAGATCTTTCAGCGCTCATTTTAGGTGAAAGCGTAGGACAGGTTGCGAGTCAGACTATGGGCGCAATTGTCTGCACAGACGCAGTAGCAAAAATGCCTGTTTTCCGTCCCGTTATCGGAATGGATAAGTCTGAAATAGTTGAAATCGCAAGAAAAATCGACACATTCGATATCTCGATAGAACCCTATGAAGACTGTTGCACAGTTTTCACCCCCAAACATCCCAAAACAGCCCCCGTTCTTTCAGATGTTGAAGAAGCAGAGGCACTCTTTGATTTTGAGCCTCTTATTGATAAAGCAGTTGAAGAAACAGAAGTAAAACTTTTCAAAGCCGAATTTTAAGGAACATATTATGCATATTGATTTAGATGAGATAAAGATTGAAGAAAATCTTTCAAAGATTTATGCGATGGCTGAAAAATCTGTGGAACTTATGTTGTATAAAGATATAAGGGTATCTTTCGCAGAAAGTTGCACAGGAGGACTTTTGTCAGAAATAATAACATCAGTCCCCGGCGCATCATCCGTTTTTGAAGCAGGTTTCTGCACCTACTCCGAAAGAATAAAGATGAAAATCCTTTCCGTTCCCGAAAGCGTTATTTCGGAAACAACAGTTGTCAGCGAAGAAACAGCGCTTTATATGGCAAGAGGAATGAAAGACATTTCATCATCGGATATTTCCGTTTCCGTAACAGGAATAGCAGGTCCATCGGGCGCTATGGAAAACAAACCCGTCGGAACAGTATGCGTAGCGTTCTGCTATGGCGAAAAAGAAGAAACAACAACTCTTAAATTCTATAAACTCGGTGAGAGAGACAGAGAAACGATAAGAAAACTTACAGCATCTGCTGTTTATCTCCACCTTAACGAAATCCTTACAGACTGGAAGTGAGAAAAAGTTGGCACTCTCCAAAGAGGCTAAACGTGCTTATAAAAAAGCACAGAAAGCCCAGAACAAAAAGAGAAAACGCCATTGGCTGATTATTCAGTACGGCGACTCCAAAAAAGAAATAATGAGTAAGATAATGACACAGATTTGCTGTGCTATTGTTATCTGCTCTGTCATAATACTCTGGGATTATTTCAAGGCGATGTTTGTCAACAGCAAACTCAATTCCTCATTGCAGGACCTTTACGGAACAGTAACGGAAAGCATTTCGGGAATAACTGATGAAGGAACAATCCTTCCCAATGCACAAGCGCTTTTAGAAATAAATCCCGATACAGTAGGCTGGGTTAAAATTGACGGAACAAATGTGGATAATCCCGTGGTTCTTCGAAAAGACGATACCCCGTCGTCAAACTACTACCTCAACCATAATTTCAATGGCGATGAGGCAAAGGCAGGAACAATTTTTTTAGATTACCGAACAACCTTAGGCTATAAAAAACAATCCGATAACCTTGTTTTATATGGCCATAACGAAAAGGATAACTCAATGTTCGGCGACCTTGACCGTTATAAGAATGATATTGATTTCTATCGTGACCATCCGATAGTAAAGTTCAATTCAAACTATGAAACAGCCGATTATAAAATCATTGCCTGTTTCGTAACCCACACCCTCCCCGAACAGTCTTATGACGGAAAGGTGTTTGACTATCAGAACTATATTGATTTTGATGAAGCAAGATATAACGACTTTATCAGCAATGTTATAAGCCGTTCACAGATAATAACAACCGTTGATTACAGATACGGCGACCGTTTCCTGACTCTTTCAACCTGCTCCAACGAATTTTCTGATTCAAGATTTGTAGTAGTAGCAAGAAAGGTAAGAGAAGGCGAAGATGTTGGCGTTGATGTTTTAAATGCAAAGGTAAACGAAAACGCAAAGGAACCCGATTGGGATAAGATTTACGGAAGATAACAAAAAGAGGTGAGAAACTTGGGAATAAGAGAGGAGGCACTCGATAAACAGAGGTCTGTCATAGTTTCTAAAAAGAAGAAAAAGAAAATCAGTATCTCTCTTATTATAAGTTCTCTCGTTTTAGCAGGAACACTCATTTTTCTCGCCTGCTATTTCATAGAAGGTATACGTTCGGGGCTTGAGTATAAAAGACTATCCGAGATACAAAGCTCTCTCGCTGAAGTTACAACAGTAACAACTGTCGGAACGACTGCCCCCGATGCCCCTATAAGAAAACCCATTCTTCCTCTGGCAGAAGAACTTTTAAAACAAAATCCCGATACAGTAGGCTGGATAACAATCCAGAATACAAATATCAACTATCCCGTGGTAAGAAGGGGAAATAAAGAAGAAGAAAATTCCTATTATTTAACGCATAGCTTCGATGGCTCACAGAACCGTAAAGGTGCTGTTATGATGGATTACCGTACAACAGCATCCGATACAGAAAATTCCGATAATATCGTTTTGTATGCACATAACGAAAAGGATAACTCAATGTTCGGTGACCTTGATAACTATAAGAATAACGGAAGTAATGCATGGAGCGATAAAGCACTCGAATTCTATAAACAGAATCCCGTAATAACTTTCAGCACCAACTACGAAAAGGCAGACTATAAGATATTTGCCGTTTTCGTTACAATGACAACCGATAAATATGACAGCGTTCCACTTTTTGATTATCAGAACTATATTGATTTTGATATGAATAGGTATATGGATTTTATAGATAACATAGAAAAACGGAACAAACTCATAACAGATGTCAATTATAAATTTGGTGATGAGTTTTTAACACTCTCAACCTGCTCTAATGAAGCAAACGACGCAAGACTTGTAATCGTCGCAAGAAAAGTCCGTGAGGACGAAGGCTCTTTCGTTGATACAACCAACGCAACTTTCGAAAAAAATCCCGTTTACGAACATAACTGGACAGAAATCTATGAAAATTACTGATATATAAAAAATAACGGAGGATAAAAAGATGAACACAAAAAAGAATATCGCATTCATGCTGTCGGTTTCTCTCATAGCATCAATGTCACTCGCCCTTTCGGGATGTAACCCGACTCCCCCCGAAGTAACAGAAGTGTATACCCCCAAGGTAGAAACATCTGTTGAAACAACAATAGTCACAACAGAAGAAACCGAGCCTCCTCTCGTTCTTCTTCCCGAAGCAGAAGAAAGAATGGAAAGATATGAACACTACGCAGGCTGGATAAATATCCCCGGAATAGTTGATGAACCGATAGTTCAGTATTCAGATAACGATTATTATTTAAACAGAAATCCCGACCAGCAGAAAGATGTTGCAGGTTCTATCTATGCCGATTTCAGATGCCTGCTCAATACAAGAAAGCGTTCGGGCAATATCGTTCTTTACGGACACAACCAGAAAGACGGTTCAAGATTTGGTCAGCTCGATTTCTATAAATGGAATCCACTTACTTACTATCAGCAGAAACCTGTTGTCTATGTTGATACAGCCTATGAAAAGAGAGTATATAAAATCTGCTCAATGTTCATTATCAATACAAAACCCGAACATGACACACGCCCTCTTTTCGATTATCATAACTACATAGACCTTACCGACGAAGCAAGATTTAACGAGTTCGCAGACCAGATAAAGAAGCGTTCTCTCCTTGTTATCCCCGATGTAGATATAGAGTATGGCGACAGATTTATAACCCTTTCAACCTGCAGTACAGAATTTGAAAGCTCAAGATTTGTTATAATAGCAAGAGAACTCCGTGAGGGAGAAAGCGCTGAGGTTGACACATCAACAGCAAAGGTAAACGATAATCCCCTTTACCCTGAAATCATTTATAGGTATCAGGGTGGAAGCTACAGAGAATAATAAAAAGAAGGAATGACATTATGAAAAGAATATCTCTTGCAGGATTTACTGCAGTTGCTGTCATAGGTCTTGTATATACTGCTCTGTATACAACAGTCGGAGAGACAACAAGAACAGGTGATTTGTCTGAATATATAGAGGCGAATGCAATATCCGTCGTTTCTTCCGATTCTCTTACCGAGTATAACGCATTTATGCCCGAAGAAACTATTGCTACAAAGTCTACAACAGCAAGAACAGATATAACTGTCGGAACAGATAAAAACCCCGTTTCAACATTACAAGGTGCTGAGGGAAGTGGCAACGCAGGAGGCCTTTCACAGCATTCAATGGCGATGGTTACAACAACTCCTGAAGTCACTACAACTCCAAGGGCAACGACTACTCCGAGAGTAACGACTACTCCTAAGGTTACTACAACACCAAAAGTAACAACAACCCCTGTTACCACGACCACGCCCAGAGTAACAACAACTCCCGTTACTACAACGACACCAAAGATAACAACAACAGTTCCCGAAACAACAACTATGAGGGAATTTACAACTACAACAACACCGGTTACAACAACTGTTCCTACAACCGAAAAAACAACGGTTCCTACAACAAAGGCAACAACAAAAGCAACATCCGTTGTTAAGGAATTCGGTCAGACAGAAACAACAACCACAGCAAAAACCACAACAGCAGTATCCGATGATGAAGAAATTGTTTCATCATCATGGGGAAACCTTACATATAAATATAACGGAAGCACACATACAGACGATGCATTCACAGTAGTCTGTAAGGTTGTTGAAGCCGAAATGGGCTCATCTTTTGACGAAGAGGCTTTAAAGGCGCAGGCTGTTGCTGCATATTCTTTCATAAAATCAAAGAATAATTCAGGTATTGCCCCCTCACTCGCTATGAAGAGCAATGTTTCCTCTAAGGTCAAAAGTGCAGTTTCTGCCGTATCAGGAAAGGCGATTTACTATAACGGAAAAGTTATCGAAGCAGTTTATTCTGCATCACAGGGTGGCGCCTCGGCTTCTTCCGAACAGGTATGGGGAGGAAGAGTTCCTTATCTCGTTTCTGTCCGGAATGATTATGATGAATACGACAGATACTATGGCTATGAAAAGACATTCACAAAATCACAGGTAGAAAACTATCTTGAAAACTATCTCGGAAGAAGTCTTTCATCCGACCCTGAGGATTGGATTGTAGTAGAAAGCCGTTATGACAGTGGATATGTAAGAGAAGTAACTCTCGACGGCAGAAAGACTGTTTCAGGAAGAACAGTAAGAGAAACAGTATTTGATATGGACCTCAGATCTGCCAATTTCGAGGTTGAATATGAAAACGGTGAATTTATCTTTACAACCTATGGCTATGGCCACGGTGTAGGACTTTCACAGCTCGGTGCAAACCTTTATGCAACAAAGGGTGGATACGATTACGAAGAAATTCTTTATCATTACTATACAGGCGTAACTGTAAGATAGGAGAAACTTTATGCAGATGTATGATATTATCTGTAAAAAGAAGACTAATAAAGAACTCACAACCGAAGAAATAAACTGGCTTGTGAAGGAGTTTACCTCAGGTAATATTTCCGACGCACAGATGACAGCATTTTTAATGGCAGTTTATTTCAATTCAATGACAGAAAGGGAAACTCTCGATTTAACTCTCGCTATGCAGTATTCAGGCGACGTTTTAGATCTTTCCTCCATAGACAAAATAACTGTCGATAAACATTCAACAGGAGGAGTAGGCGATAAAACAACCCTTTTCATAGCGCCGACAGTCGCCTCACTCGGAGTCAAGGTGCCTAAAATGTCAGGCAGAGGCCTCGGGCATACAGGTGGAACTATTGATAAACTCGAAAGTATCGAAGGTTTTAATACAAGCCTTTCTTTCGACGAATTCAGTGATGTTGTAAAATCCGTCGGCTGTGCCGTTGTCGGTCAGACAGGAAAACTCACTCCTGCCGATAAAAAAATCTATGCGCTGCGTGATGTAACAGCAACAGTCGATAGTATCCCTCTTATCGCATCAAGCATTATGAGTAAGAAACTCGCAACGGGCAATAGCTGTATCCTTCTCGATGTAAAATGTGGCAGTGGTGCTTTTATGAAGGATAAAGAATCTGCAAAAGCACTTGCCGATACAATGGTTAAAATCGGAAAGAACGCAGGAAGAAACTGCGCTGCTTTGATAACCGATATGACCAAACCTTTAGGAAGAGCAATAGGAAACTCCCTTGAAGTCATAGAAGCTGCAGAAGCTTTAAAGGGAAAAGAAAAAGGCGAATTTTTCGACCTTTGTATAGAACTTTCTGCAAATATGCTCTCTCTCGCAGGAAAGGGAACACCCTCTGAATGTGCCGTTATGGCAAGAGAAGCAGTTGAAAGTGGAAAGGCTTTCAATAAATTCAAAGAGATGATTTCTGCTCAGGGTGGAAATCCCGAAACTGTCGAAGATTACAAATTGTTTAAACAGCCTAAATTTATACACGAAGTATATGCTGATAAATCAGGTATCGTAACCTGCAATGACTGTGAGGCGATAGGCCTTGTTTCACTCTCACTCGGTGCAGGCAGAACGGTAAAAGATGCTCCTATCGACCACTCAGCAGGTGTTTATCTCAATAAACTCTGTGGCGAGAGGGTAGAGAAGGGCGAAAAAATCGCAACACTTTACTCGTCGACAGACTGTGATATGACAAAAATCGGCGAAAGATTTAGTTCTGTATATCAAATTACAGATGTCAATTTGGTATAAAGTTCACAATTTTTAAATAATTTGCACATAAACACTTGACAATTTCGTAAGATTGCGTATAATTTAAACTATGGTATTATAAAGTTCGTGGCAGGACTTTGTTGTGGATTATATAGGAGGTATTCGGTATGGGTATTGCAGACGTTGTAGGTTCAATCGGATCGACAGCAACAGGCGTTGCTGACAAGGCTAAAAGCATTTCCGAAGTAGGAAACCTTAAAAGAAAAATAGCATACGAAGAAGAAAGAATTGTTGAAATTTTTGCAGATATCGGTAAAAGTCTTTATGAAAATCGCAATCAGGATTTAAGCGCATTTGCTCCTCTTTGTGATGATATTGACGTTCGTAAGAGAAGAATCAAGAGAATGCGTCTCGAAATGAACGAAATCCGTGGCGTCAAGCTCTGTGAAACATGTGGAACAGAAGTTGACGAAAAATACCAGTACTGTGGTGTTTGTGGTGCTAAGCTTCCCTCAAGCCGTGAAGTTCAGATAGGTGAAGTATCAAGCGATGCTTCGGGCCTTATCGCTGGTTCAACAGTTACAGAATAATGTGATTTCCGTCTGGTTTTTTATCAGACGGAAATTTTTTTAAAAATTTTTTCAAAAAGGTATTGACAGACACAAAAACCTATGCTATAATGTATAAGCGTTAAGTTAATAGTTGTGGAGAGGTATCGAAGTGGTCATAACGAGGCGGTCTTGAAAACCGTTTGCCTTCACGGGCACGTGGGTTCGAATCCCACCCTCTCCGCCATTTTTTTATATTTTTTTATATTCACCCTTTTGGAGAAATACCCAAGTGGTGAAGGGGCTCCCCTGCTAAGGGAGTAGGGCTGGAAACGGTCGCGAGGGTTCAAATCCCTCTTTCTCCGCCAAAAAAGAAGATACCCATTCGGGTATCTTCTTTTTTAGTTTAAATAATAGGATTTGAACGGCGAGGAAGTGAATGACAGGTGGTGAGCCACCACAGGCAGATTTACCACGGAGCCTGTGGAGGCAGTATAGAAAGTCTGACTGTATTCTTTCGTTACCGAGCGACAGAGCTGTTTTAAAAATCCAAGTCCGAAACGAAATGTCCCGTGCGGTCACGCACCCCGCAGGCGAGAGCAAATCCCTCTTTCTCCGCCAAAAAATAGGATTTGAACGGAGATAACTATTAATCATTGACTTTTCCCCTCAGAAATGTTAAAATAACTCTTAGTATTGTTTATCTGGGGGTTAATATGAAACAGAAAAAAGAGGGCTTCGGCTCTAAAATAGGATTTGTTCTCGCAGCCGCAGGCTCAGCCGTAGGACTCGGAAATATATGGCGTTTCCCATATCTCGCAGCACAGTATGGTGGAGGAATTTTTCTTCTCGTATATATAATTCTTGCCGTAACTTTCGGTTTCTCACTTATGATAACAGAAATTTCAATCGGAAGAAAAACCGGCAAGAGCGTTATTGGTGCTTATGCCGATATATCAAAAAAATTCAAACCATTAGGTCTTATCGCAGCGTCGGTACCCGTAATAATCTTCTCGTATTACTGCGTAATCGGTGGATGGGTGCTCAAATATTTCACAGTTTATGTTTCAAATATAGGCTCAGATGCTGCAACAAACGGATTTTTCGATTCGTTTATAGGTCATTCGGGACAGCCCACACTCTTCCTCGGTATCTATCTTGTTTTAACAGCAGCCGTTGTTATGCTCGGCGTTGAAAAAGGAATAGAAAAGGTAAGTAAAATCCTTATGCCCGTTCTTGTTGTTATGACAATAGGAATTTCAATTTATTCCATTACACTTGACGGTGCTATGGCAGGGTTAAAATATTACCTTATGCCCGATATCAAGAATTTCTCTGTAAAGACAATAGTTGCCGCGATGGGACAACTTTTCTACTCAATGTCACTCGCTATGGGTATTATGGTAACCTACGGCTCATATATGCGTAAAGAAGATAACATTGAAGAATCAGTAAGATATATCGAAGTTTTTGATACAGCAATAGCATTTTTATCAGGACTTATGATTGTTCCTGCAGTTTTTGCCTTTTCAGGTGGAGACCCATCAGCACTCAATCAGGGCCCCGGACTTATGTTCGTAACGCTCCCCAAGGTTTTTCTTTCTATGCGTGGTGGAAGAATTATCGGAATGATTTTCTTCGTTCTCGTAGCGCTCGCAGCACTTACATCATCAATTTCACTTATGGAAACAATCGTTTCCGTTATTATGGAAAAATGGAAGGTTAAAAGAATACCTGCCTGTATCATAGTCGCAGGATTTTCATTCGTTTTCGGAATGTTCTCTGTTTTAGGATACAGCGACCTCAGCCATGTAACAATCTTCGGAAGACAGATTTTAGACTTCCTCGATTTCCTCAGCAACAATATTATTATGCCGATAGTAGCACTTCTTACCTGCATACTCATAGGCTATATCGCAAAACCCTCTTTCGTTGAGGATGAAGTTAAACTCAGCTCAGATTTCAAATCAAAGAAACTCTATGAAGTTATGATAAAGTATGTCTGCCCTGTTTGTATGTTGATTATCTTTATCTCCTCAGTAGTAGGTTACGTATAAAAACTAAAAAATCCCGTGCTTTCTACTGTGTTAAACTCACTCGGAATATCCGCATATTCCGTCGCTCGTTTGCCTTGCAAAACAAATCAATCTTTTCGTTTTATCGAATTGTATAAAAACACTCCCCCACATCTGTGGGGGAGTGT
>JAZNQY010000048.1:0-3752 GCA_045590375.1 Oscillospiraceae bacterium
CGAGTACATAGAAATAGTGTTTCCTGACTACGATGTACGGTACATTGCTATCAATGACAATGTGGATACATTCAAGAGTGAAAACGAACTTATGGCGTTCAAGAATATTTTCAATGACTGGTTTGCCCGTGATACCTCGAAGAAGATTAAGGCTGTTTTCAAGGCAAAGGGTATGTCAGGTAAACATTTGTCATCGCCGATTTATGGGTATATGCGGTCAGAAACAGATAAAAACCTCTGGGTGATTGACGAAGAAACCGCACCTGTGGTGCGGAAAATCTTCAAGCTCTGCATTGACGGTTATGGACCAACGCAGATTGCTCGTATTCTTACAGAGGAAGGAATACCTACTCCTACCGCATACGCAAAGTCCAAAGGTAGAAATGCAGGTCATCCTAATGCAAGACTTCATCGCTGGGGAGAACAAACCGTTGACCATATCCTTGAAAAAGCTGAATACGCAGGACATACTGTGAATTTCCGCACACATATCAAATCCTACAAGAGCAAAAAGCGAATAGATAACCCAAAAGAGGAATGGGTGATTTTTGAAAACACCCACAAGCCGATTATCTCGCAACACGATTTTGATTTGGTACAAGAGCTTCGCAAGAACAAACGCAGAGTTCAGAGGTGTGGGGAAGTCAACCCATTTTCGGGAACGATTTACTGTGCGGATTGCGGCAGTAAGATGTATCTTTGCAGGTCGAAATACCTTAACGACGACCAAGAGCATTTAAAGTGTTCAGCTTACGCACACGACAAGGAAGCCTGCACAGCACATTATATCAGAACGGTTGTATTAAAAGAAATTGTTCTGAAAGAGCTGAACAAACTGCTTGTTTCCGTTAAAGAAAATGAGGATATGTTTATCCGTGAAGCAATGAACTCTTCGGCAGAAAAGCACTTTTCGGAATTAAAACGTGCAAGAAAAATGCTTGCCCAAGCTGAAAAGAGAATTTCGGAACTGGACAAGCTTTTTACAAGGCTTTATGAGGACAATGTCAGCGGTAAGATTTCGGATGAGCGATTTGCAATGATGTCCAAGGGCTATGAGGACGAGCAAAGCAAGCTGAAACAGGCTGTTACGGAGTTTACAAGATTTATTGAAACCAATGAGCAAAAGCATACTGATGTTGAACAATTCTTGAAAATCGTCCGTAATCGCACTGAAATTACAGAGCTTACGCCAGAAATTATGCACGAATTCATTGAAAAGATTGTTGTTCACGCTCCCGACAAGTCCAGCGGACACAGAAAGCAGAAAATCGAAATCCATTTCAGATTTAATGTCGCCACAGCTACGGTTGTTGCGGATAGCTGGGAGTACGACAAAAAGAAAAAGGCTGCGTAGGATTACTACGCAACCTTTGACTTTAAGTTTAAATACTTCTTTATCCACTGACAGCTAAGTGGAGAGGGGTTTATTTTTACTATTCTTCAAGTGCTTTTATGACTTCATCGCGATAAGGAATAGACCCTACTGCGCCCGGTCTTGTAACTGCTATTGATGATGCCTTGGCGCTCATTTTAAGTATATCGGGAATTTCCATTTTGTTCATAAGGCCGGCGAGGAAATAACCTGTGAAAGTATCCCCTGCTGCTGTTGTGTCAACTGCTTTAACCTTGAATATCGGCTGTGAATAACGATTGTTCTTATCGGCATAGACTGCGCCGTCTTTTCCGAGAGTAAGAACTATCTGTGCATCGGGATAAAGTTCTAAAAGTTTATCTAAAATTTCTTCGGGGTCTGAAAGACCTGTAACCTGTCCACCCTCGATTTCGTTAAGAAGAAAAACGCTTATCTTTTTAAGGTCACAAGCAGAAAGTTTTTCATCATAGGGAGAAGGGTTAAGGGCAATCTTCATTCCCTTTTCATAAGCCTTGTCGATAATATAGGGAAGCATATTAACTTCATTCTGTAAAAGAAGAATATCCCCTTTTTCGAAATGTGACAGAACATCATCAACAAATTCTTTTGTAAGACACTGATTTGCACCACCATAAAGAAGAATACAGTTCTGCGCATTCTCGTCAACCTGAATTATGGTATGCCCTGTCTTTTCGTCGATTTTCTTTATATAGTCGGAATTAACTCCGTATTCCTTACAAGCGTCTAAAAACATTTCGCCGTCTTCGCCTATCATTCCACTATGATAAACGTCAGCACCTGCCTTTGCGAGTGCCATAGACTGATTTATACCCTTTCCACCGAGAAAGATATTCATATCAGAAGTAGTAAGTGTTTCGCCCGGCTGAACGATATGATTGACGCTGTAAACATGGTCGATATTCATCGAGCCTATTGTCAATGCTTTCATATAAACCTCCGTTATCCGAATGTCCTGCCTGAAATGCAGGCAGGACACGGATTTTTTTATAACAGATTAACCTGCGTTTTCTGCAGTAACGAGTTTAACTTCAACAGGGATAGAATCGGGAACTTCTTCGCCGTTCATAAGCTTTATCGCTGTATCAACTGCAGTAGCACCGATAAGGTCAGGCTGCTGTGCGATAGTAGCACTCATCTTGCCGTCCTTTATAGATGCGATAGCGTCGTCTGTTGCGTCGAAACCTACAACTATAATCTTCTTTCTTGATGCAGAAATTGCTTCCATAGCGCCGAGAGCCATTTCGTCGTTAGCAGCGAAAACAGCCTTGATATCGCCGTTTGCCTGAAGCATATTTTCCATAACTGTCATACCCTTTGTTCTGTCGAAATCAGCAGGCTGACTTGCTACAACATTAAGTTTAGCGTCTGCTATATTGTGGAAACCTGTTCCTCTGTCGATAGCAGCTGATGCACCACTTGTTCCCTGAAGTTCTGCAACCTTAGCGCCTTCGCCGACTTTATCAACGATAAACTGTGTTGCGAGTTCAGCGCCGAGGACATTATCCGATGCAATCTGACAGTCGATTTCAACGCCGTTTACAACACGGTCTGCTGAAATAACCTTGACGCCCTTGTTTACAGCGTCCTGAACAACAGAAGAAACTGTATCGGAGTTAACAGGGTTAACGATAAGAACGCTTACTTTCTTTGCGATAAGGTCTTCAATGTCGCTTACCTGCTTTGCAGCGTCATCACCTGCGTCAACAACTATGAGCTGAACGCCTGCTTCGTCTGCTGCAGCTTTAGCACCCTCAACGAGAGTTACGAAGAACGGGTTATTCTGTGTTGAAACTGAAAGACCGATTGAGCCGTTGCCCTGATAATCAGAAACAACTCCGTTATCTTCACCGTCTATGGTTATAAGTGCACAGCCTGAGAATGAAAGCATCATAAGTGCACTTAACATAATTGTCAATAATCTTTTAATGGATTTCATCAAATTACCTCCTATGCCAAAATCGAATTATCTCTTACGGTCTGATAATACAGCAACGAGAATTACAACAGCCTTGATAACATCCTGATAGTATGTTGATACTTCGAGAAGGTTCATACCGTTATTGAGAACTGCTATGATAAGAACGCCTGCGATTGTTCCTGTGATCTTACCGCGTCCGCCGCTCATTGATGTTCCGCCGAGGGCAACTGCTGCTATGGCATCGAGTTCATAACCGTCACCGAGAGTTGGCTGTGCTGAGTCAAGACGAGAGATAAGGATAAGACCTGTGAGTGCTGCCATAAAGCCTGATATAGCATAAACGATAATCTTTGTGAGTGTTATATTTACACCAACGAGTTTAGCACACTTTGCGTTGCTTCCTGTTGCATAGATTTTTCTTCCGAATGTTGTTTTGTTGAG
>JAZNQY010000049.1:0-12081 GCA_045590375.1 Oscillospiraceae bacterium
TCCACGAGGACGCATAACGAAATCAGCAACAACAGGAGGAAGATTAAGGTCTCTTAAAGTAGGAATATCGTTTCTGAGGAGACGGATAGCGATACCTACCTGTCCTCTCTGGTGATATACGTTTACACGATGACGGAATCCTGCTTTTGTAACATAAGAGAAGTCAGTGTCGATGAAAGCCTTGATACTTTCGAGCTGACGGCTGTTTGTCATCTGAGCAGCAATCGCCATAATGGATTCATTTGTCATTTCTTCATAAGCGCTGAGCTTACGGAGAGAACCATGAAGTCTTACAACGGGGGGAATGTTTGTTGTGAAGTGAAGGTCTGAGCAGCCAAGGTTTCTAACCTCGTCGAGCAAAGCGTCAATGTTTATAGTCTGCATACTGGGTTCTACTTCCTTTCATAAGGGATTTAGTTAGCATTATAATTAGATAGAGAATGTTGTCTTAATGAGTTCATCAACTGATGTTGTACCCTGCATAACGAGTTCAGCAACGTTGTCACGGAGAAGACGTGTTCCCTTTGTTTTAGCCATTGCAGCGATCTGTTCAACTGTACCATCGTTTGCGATAAGTGTTGAGAGTTCACCGTCACACATGATGATTTCGTGAATAGCAGTACGTCCTGCGTAACCTGTATTGTTACACTTTGAACATCCACAGGGTTCATATATAGGAACAGATGACTGAATTCCTAAAAGGTCATTTTCTCTTGCGTCAGACATTCTCATCTTCTTACATTCGGGACAGAGAATCTTAACAAGTCGCTGTGCGATAACACCGATAAGTGATGTAGCAACCATGTATGATGCGATACCCATGTCACAAAGACGGATGATTGTTGATGCAGCGTCGTTTGTATGGAGTGTTGAAAGAACAAGGTGTCCTGTGATAGCCGCTCTGATACCGATTTCTGCTGTTTCGGTATCACGCATTTCACCGATCATAACGATATCGGGGTCCTGACGGAGAATAGAACGAAGAGCAGCTGCGAATGTCATACCTGCCTTTGTATTAACCTGACACTGGTTAACGCCGTCGATATTCTTTTCGACAGGGTCTTCAACGGTAACTACGTTAACATTAGGCTTAGCAAGTTCACCGAGTGCAGCGTAAAGTGTTGTAGATTTACCTGATCCTGTAGGTCCTGTTACGAGGATAACGCCGTGAGGACAAGTAATCATCTTTTCAAACATTACGTAGTTGTAGTCTGTCATACCGAGGTCTGTAATCTTTCTTACAGAAACATCACCTGTAGAAAGGATACGGATAACGATCTTTTCACCTGCAACCATGGGGAGTGAAGATACACGGACGTCGAGTGTAACGCCGTCAACTACCTGTGTGAAACGACCGTCCTGAGGGATACGCTTTTCAGCGATGTTCATTCCTGAAATAATCTTAACACGAGTTGAGAGAGAGTTATGTACTACATTTGAAACCTGCATCATTTCAACAAGTTCGCCGTCGACTCTGACTCTGATTCTTGTATAGTTCTTGAAGGGTTCGATATGGATGTCCGATGCGCCCATTCTGAATGCGTTTTCAACGATTGTTGTTGCGAGCTTAACGATAGGAGCGTTGTCGACACGGTCTGCCATATCTGCTTCTTCAACAGCAGCGATATCTTCTTCGGGGATAAACTGGTTTGAAACGCTGTCGAGAACTGAGTCAACGTTCTGCATTGAGTAGTTTCTGCCTATTGCCTTTGTTATCTGATCCTTAGTTGCGAGAACGGGGATAACATCCATACCTGTAATAACCTTAACGTCTTCAAAGATATAGAAGTTAACGGGGTCGTTAGTAGCAACTGTAAGTCTTCTACCCTGAATATTGATAGCGATGATTGTATGTTTCTTAGCGAGTGATTCGGGAACCTTCTTTACAGCTTCAGCATTGATTTTGTATTCAGAAAGGTCAACGAATTCAACGCCCATTCTTTCAGCGAGAACCTTAGCGAATTCAACGTCTGAAACATAACCGAGTTCGATTACATAGTCACCGAAGAATTTACCGGGTGTACGATTTTCTTTCTGTGCGGCAAGAACGGTCTGTAACTGTTCGTCAGTAATAAGACCCTTCTGCACCATATATTGTCCAACAGGAATGTTTTTCATAAATAGCCCTCCGTCGTGATATTTCTTTGAGGATACCCTCCAAAAGTCCCCTTGCATTTCGGACTTTTGCAAGGTATTCTTGAAATTCGTATTTTTTTGTGGTAAAATTAGTTTAAATTAATTTTTAGGGGGATTGCAAAATGCTTCTTTCTCAAGGTCAGTATTATATTTTAAGACCTGATTACTTATTCGACTCACCGATAATCGCAGCGATAATTATTATAATGACATTTATTTTCGGTGCCTGTATCGGCAGTTTTTTAAATGTATGTATAATAAGAATTCCTCTGGGTGAATCACTTGTAAAGAAAAGTTCTCATTGTATGACTTGCGGTGAACCTATTAAGTGGTATGACTTAATACCGATACTCAGTTGGGTTATCCTCGGCGGAAAATGCCGTGGCTGCAAGGAAAAGATATCGGGCAGATACGCTCTCGTTGAAAGTCTTACGGGGGTTATCGCCGTAACGGCACTTTTAAGATTTGGTATCTCTGCGGGATTCTTTATAAATATGATTTACTTTTCACTTCTTGTCGTTATCGGTTTCACCGACTGGGACACGCAGGAAATGATGATTGTTGAACTTTTAGCAGTTGGTATACTTGCTGTTCCGTCATTCCTCTTTATCCCAAATTCTGCGACTTTAATCGAAAGACTCATAGGCATTGCCGTTATAAGCGTTCCTTTCCTTATCATCGCACTCATAACAAAGGGAATCGGAATGGGAGATGTTATCCTCATGGCTTGTGCAGGTGCATTCCTCGGATACAAAGCTGTTATCGCTGCTGTATTTATAGGAATTGTCAGTGCTGCAATAGCAGGAATAATCATCAAGTTTACAACGAAAATTTCCAAAATTGCTTTCGGCCCCTGGCTCTGTATAGGACTCTATTTCGGAGCGATGTTCGGGACAGAAATGTTTAACTGGTATCTTACGCTTTTAAAACCCAATTAAGATTTTTAAAAACACAAAATTTTACAAAGGCAGTCGGCAGTAAACCCGACTGCCTTTGTTATTTTGTCTTGAATTCAGTTCTTACCGATTATTCGGGAACTGTGTAGAAAATGAATATGTTGTAACCATTTGGAGCCGGTTCGACAAAGTTAGCTGCATTGCCGTGCTTACCGGGTTCCGGTGTTTCGCCTGAACGAATCATATCTGATCCGACAGCTGCGTTAACAGGAGATACAACTCCTACTTCAAAGCCTGAGGGTATTGTGTATATATGTCCCCAGTCGAGTGTCTTCTCGTTTTTGAATTCGATTGTTCTTTCAACACGGTTAGCGATATACTGACCATGCTGGTCCATTATATCATCGACACTCTTTCCGTTCATATTAAGGCACATATTCTTTACTTCTCTTTCAGTGAGCTTTGAATACTGCTTCATATCGAATGAATAGAGAGTATATTTTAAATCGCCCTGTGGCAGATGGCTGGTTGTGTCTGTTCCTTCAAGATTGAAGAAATACGCTCCGTCGCCATAGAAAGCTTCTCCTCCGACAAGCCATGATGTTCTGTATGAATCTTCAAGCCATTCAGACTTATAGATTCTACAGGTTGCCTTCACTCCGTCGTTGTTTGTGAAATCGTCTGCTTCTACTCCACATCTTCTGTAATCGAAGTCGTTGATTATCGCAATACACTGAAGTTTGTCGAGTGATGGATGATTATAAAACTCTTCACCCCATGAACAAGCCATAGAACCTGCAAAGCCGTTGCAACCGATACACTCAGGGTTTCCGTAACCAGTACCTGATTTGTCTCTACAGAATCCATAGCCGTTTATTGCATTATACACAACGAAAATTCTGTCGGCATATTTGAGGCTGTCGTCGATATACTGTGCAATACCGTCCATAACATAACGGTCTTCTGTATAAGAAGTTGTATCTGAGAAAACCTGTGAGATAGGCTTCATGATAAGCCCTACCATAATCATAAGGACTGACATAAGGCCTATTACTATGATAAGTTCAACGAGAGTAAAGCCTTTCGCTGTTTTTTTCATAAATTTTTTCATAACACCCTATCCCTCCTTACTATTCTGCACAGATAACTTTAAGACTCGGTGCTTCGTTATAGAATCCGTCTTCGTCAGGGCTTTCTGCTCTGCCTGAAGCTGAATCATAAAGCTTAGTTCTTTCAAGTTCAATAATAGCAACCTTGTTGAATTCAACGCCGTTGATCTTTACTGATTTATCTGTGATAATCTTATCATATGTATCGTTCTTTTCATTAATAGCCACTTCTGCGATAGACGCATGAAGGTTTGACTTTGTTGTTGTATACTGGCTATCCTTGATAATTCTGCTCGCCATCTGAATGATGAGTGCAACAACGAGAGACATAATTGCGAATACAGCGAGGGCGATTATGATTTCAACAAGTGTAAAGCCTTTGAGTTTTTTTCTTTTCATCATAAAACTTTGCCCTCCTTATCTGTTTGTATATATACCGTATCCGGTGCTGGATGCTGCTGAAAGGTCAACTCTTTCGCCTGTAAGTGTGTATGCTCCGGGAGGTACGGGATCGCTGCCGCCACTGCCGCCGCCTCCGCTGCCGCCTGTGCCTGTTCCATCGGGGTCGATGAATACGATACCGGGACCACCGTCTACCATTGTGATATCGTTACCTACAACGGCGCCCATAAGCCATGTCTTGATTGTCTGAGTTCTTCCGAATTCGTCGATAACAGTAATTTCAGGTCTGCCGGGTGTACCTGATGCTGTCTGCATGATACCTGCGTCAGGACCATAGATGTATGTATTGAAGAAACATCCTTCCCCACCTGTATGACCAACATTGATCTTGGCATCTTCTGCAACTTCCCATTCAATGATTGAATAATCAGGATCGTTTGCAAGTGTTTTCATATCGATTGTTTCGCCATTTTCAACCTTTTCCTTTACAAATTCAGACCAGATCTTACAGCTTGTCATGTTAACGTCGCCATCCTGATAGATTTTAACGTCACCACCACCCTTGACTACGATTTCCATATTTGTATAATCGCCTGCAGGGAGATAAAGTGTAGTTACTGCGTCTGCAGTAGTTTCTATTTCGATAACACCTGTTGAATTCGCAGGGATTTCATGATCGACTGTATCGGGTCTTGTTTCAGCTGTGATAACGCCATTAGCGGGATCGCCACCTTCGAAATATGAACCGAATACTGATTTGTCTGTTGAAACCTTATATGTTGCTGAGGGAGTTGCAGGTGTTGTAACTATGAGTGAACCTGTATCAGGGTCAATTCTAGGATTCTGAATGTCGAATTTTGTACCTTCAGGGAGCTTTACAACCTCAACGCCGCTATTGCTTCCTATTACATTACCTGTTGTATAGATTTTTCCTGTTCCCTTGATGCTGTTCTGGATATTTACATCACCATCAACAAAGATAATTCCCGAAATATCAAGGTTGTTTCCTACGAGAGTAAGGTCACCACCACTGAGAACGTTTCCTTCGATTTTGTTGCCGTCTCTTCCGTAGATACCACCATTCTTTGTGAGGATATCCATCTTTCCTGTGGGAATATCACTGTTTTTCCATTCAATTTCTTCACAATAGAGGAAAGGAGTTGATGAAACATCACTGCCTGTGTATAAAGAATTGAACTTGAAGTTGTTGTTTACTGAGAATTTACCGTTGATTGTAATCTGCTGACCACCACTGATATCCATTGTTCCGTTATGACCTGAGTCTACGGGGTCGAAATCACCGTTGATATAAACAGATGATGTATTTCCCTTAAGGCCGGCGAATGAGCCACCACCACCATAAGAGCTGAGACCACCGATAACGTTCATACCTGTACCACTGGTATAAAGTCCCATTGTCTTTACGGCCTGAGTAAACTTACCGTTATTTACAACGGGCTCGTCGCTGCTACCGGGTCTTGATGTTGTTCTCTTGTCAATATAGTAAAGGTTTGCGTCAGTAATTCTTGAAACTGTTCTTATCTGAGCAGTATCTCCTGAACCTGACTTGACTTTTACTGTAATCTTCATACGGGCAAAAGCATAGTAGCTCTTGTAGTCAAAGCCACCTCTGTCGATATCTTCTTTATATGCCCACTGACCATAATAAACGTCTGTTGCATGAGCACCATCGTTTGCGATTTCGTGTCCTGTTTTGTGGCTTCCTGCAGGATCGGGGTCGGGGAGTATTTCGTATTTGATATTACCGAGAGAAGCTCCCGATGCGTCTATAAAATCAAGGAACTGGATAGCTTCCATTTCTTCAACGCCGCTGAAGTCAACTGTACCGTAGCCTTCCTGCCCATCGTCACCTGCTGCTCCACCTGATCTGATGGCAACATCACATGCGTTCATAGCGTCCATAAGAGGCTGTGCTATTGCTTTCTGTGTAACATAGTCGGGATCAGTACCAGTGGACGGGTCACCTGCATAAGCACTCTGACCGTAGTCGTTTGATCCGTTTACAGTATCTGTTGCAGCAACTATCATATCAAGTGTATTTATCGCTGTAACATAACTCTGGCTTGCTGTATAGTTCTGGAGTGATCTTGTGTAAGCAAGGCTTACCATGGCCATAGCGGTAATTGCAACTACCATGAGGATAGCCATAACACAGATTACCATGAACAATGCCGAGCCCTTTGCGCCTTTTAAGGCTTTTCTGCGCTTAACCATTGTGGTTTACTCCTTTCGTAGAACTTTGATTTGTATGTGTTTTTATTAGGCAAGACCGCCCCGACCGAATTTTCTTCGTCGGGGTAAGGTCAATTTGCTATTAATACTTAGGCTTCTGGATGTCAGAAAGCTGGTAAACGTAGATTGTGAATGTATCTTCAGCATCTTCTTCGTCGCTTTCCTTAGCGAGTGAACGAAGAACTACTGACTTGGGATCTTCATCAATCTTATCACATACCTTGAGGTATTTTGAGAATTCGTCGCCGTAAACGCCTACTTCAACGATAGAAAGAACGAGCTGTTCGGGATCAGATGTTGCAACAGCATATTCTGTATTGCCCTTCATAGCATGAAGTCTTGCTTCGTTGAGGTCAGAAGCTGTACCGAGTTCATATTCAACGTTGAAGAGCCAGTATGTATAGAATTCAACGTCTGCTGCGTATGCTTCTTCGATTGACATTGTCTTGATTTCAAGACCTTCGTCGCCTTCTTCTCCACTGCCCTTGAAGTAGTTTGAAACATACTGGTCAATCTGGTATGTCTTCATTTCGGGAAGGAAGAATTCGCCGATCTTCTTACATTCTTTATATGTATCTTCGATCTGTGTTTCAAGGTCGATCTTTGTAGCGAGCTTAGCCTTTACATCAGCTTCTTCCTGAAGTTTCTGCTTGTATGTAACTGTTGTTGTCTGAAGCTTTTCAACTGATGACTTGACGATTGTAAGTCCTCCGACGAGAACTGTAATGATAAATACGAGTGCTACGAGTATGCACTTATCTCTGTAAGACATTTTCATTAGTTCTCACCGCCTTTCATAGCTTCTTCCTGAAGTTTTCCTCTTACCTGGAGCGTGATTGTAAACATCTTGGGCTGTCTGCTCTCAGCAGGCTCAACCACTATTTCTTCGCCTGTTACAGGGTCGATAGTAGTGAGGGGTTCTTCTTCAATGGGTTCTGCATCGGGATCAATGAACATTCCTGCGCCTGAACCTTCGTCTTCGTCGTCTGTTTCAAATCCTTCGTATGTAACATTATCGAAGAAATCCTGTTCAACAAATTTGCCTGCGATAATTGAAGGCATAGATGCTGAATCTGTGATGTAATTGAGTTCGATAGTACCGTCATCAGAGAATGCAAATGTGAGAAGTCTGACACCGTCTACTGTTGAACATTCAAGAACCTTTGCGAATACTTCTGTATTGAATACAGGATATGATTCAACGCCTGTCTTTGCTGTATCAATCTTTCCTCTGAATGTGCTGAGCTTGTTAACCATAGCAATTCTCTTGTCGATTTCAGCGAGTTCGGGCTGAACAGATTCAATCCAAGCGTCAATTCTCTTGATTTCCTTCTGCTTCATACCTGTAAGAACGGGGCTGATAATTGCCCATGCAACACCAATAACAACAGCACCTGCAAAGAAGCCACCGAAGAGTGTTCCGAGAACCTGAGCAGCCGAAACATCCTTCTTCTGAGCCTTTGCTGACTTTGTGCCCCCATCTGCTGACTGACCCATTGAAGCGTCAGTTGTGAGAAGGTTAGAAGTTTCATCTTCCTTAGGACGATGATACATAGCACCGATTGCGTTAGCATAAAGTGAGAATTCGAGGTTTTCATAACCACTGAGCATAGGAGGAACTTTAAGGAGTGAAGCCTTAACGTCCATCTGTTCGAGTGAGTTTGTAAGTCTGATGAATTCTGATGTGTCACCATAGAAGATAACATCAGAAACGTTTTCACCGCTTCTTGAACGCTGGAACTGGAACATTCTGTAGAGGTTTTCAGTTACAGCCTGGAATACGTAGTCGCTCTTGTCATCATAGTCGTCGGGTGAGATAGATGCGAAACGTGAGAATGAAAGCTGACCGTGTTCAAAAACGTTGATGTTGATGAAGTTGGGGTCGATCTGAACGAGGAAGAGAGGCATCTTTGTAGATACATTTCCGTCAGAAAGAAGAACTCTTGAAATACAGTTACATGAAACTGAAACTGATTTGAGCTGGATGTTGAGCATTGAGAATACTCTTCTGTAACATTCAACAACATTCTTGGGAACTGCGTTAGCGAGAACCTTTGTCATTGTCTTGCCGTCTTTTTCAACGTCGCCGATAACTGTGTAGGCGATAGACTGTTCGTCGTTAACTGTTACGTTTCTCTGCATTTCGAGCTGAACTGCAGTTTTGAGCTTTGTAGCCTTATCCTTGGGGATATAGAGTTCTCTGAACACGATAAGGTTTGATGAAATACTGATAACAGCGTCCTTATCCTTGATGTTTCTCTGCTTAAGGCCTGAGTTGATGATTGTTGCCATCTGGGCTATATCCTTGATATAACCGTTTGAAATGAGACCTTCTTCAATTTTGATGTCAGTTGAGGACTGGATCTTGATCTTTCCGCCACCTGACTCTGTACCTTTGATTACCCTGATATTTCTATCCGTAATATCGAATGAAAGCACTTTTTACCACCTCTGAAAATTTTAGATTTTTGATTATTTAACGCATAATATGCGGGAAAACGAAATCTTATTTCGCTTATGCAATGTTTTCGTATGATGAATACATCGCGGGAAGAATAGCCGCCATAACGAAACCTACCATAAGACCCATGAAGATGATGATAACAGGTTCGATGAATGTTGCGAGTTTCTGAAGAGCTGTATCTGCTTCGTCTTCATAGTAGTCGGCTGTTTTAGCGAGGATATCGTCAAGAGAACCTGATTCTTCACCGACAAATACCATCGAACAGAACATTGATTCAAATATCTGTGTTCTCTGGAGTGAAAGTGAGAGGGGTTCACCCTGCTTAACTTCTTCGATAAGAGTTGCGAAAAGCTTATCGATGTATGTGTTGTTGAGGATTGCTGATGATCTTTCAAGACATTCTACCATGGGGATACCACTTGAGTAGAGTGATGAAAGTGTTCTTGCGAAACGACCTGTGTAGATCTGAACAACGAGCTTGCCGACTGCAGGACACTTGATAATGAACTTATCCCAGCCTTCCTGAACAGCAGGCTGTGTGAATGCATATTTAACGGCAGCAACAATGGCTATGATGCCTATCAAGACAAAATACCAGTATTTTTTCGCCCCGTTTACTATGCCGATAAGGATTTCTGTGAGTTTCGGGAGTTCTGAGTCACCGAACATTTCAACGAACATCGGGAGTACGAATACTACGAGAACTACACCGATTACAAGAACGAGAACAAGAAGGATGATAGGATATGTAAGTGAACCTGTGATCTTGTTGTTCATCTTGTTTTCTTTTGCGTAATGGTCTGACATTCGCTGCATAACTGTATCGAGTGAACCTGATGATTCACCGGCACTTACCATTGAGATAAGGAATGAGGGGAATGAACCTCTCTGCATTCTTAAAGCATCTGAGAATGACTGACCTTTCTGAACTTCTTCATAAACTTCAAGCCAAACCTGCTTTGCATCTGCCTTTTCCTGTTCGTGATAAACGATGTCGAGTGCCTTAACGAGAGAAAGACCGGCTGACATCATCGCACTGAGCTGACGACAAGCAAACGCAAGTTCTGCTGTTTTGAACTTCTTGATTGTCTTCGCTTCTGAACTGTCGACTTCCTTGTAGTTTATTACAAACAAGCCTCTTTCCTGCATACGCTCAAGAAAGCCATTGTAATCTTCACAGTTTGTACTGCCCTTTATCTGATTACCCTGCGCATCCTTAGCTGTGTACATATAAGTTTTCATCTAATGAATCGCACCTCCATATATGTGTATATAACGCCTGAATTTTACAGACACTTATACATTTTAAATAATTATATCATTTTTTGGCATATGTTACAATAAGACAAAACTAACAAATATTTTGTAATTATTAATAAATGGTGACTAAAAAACCTGCTTTTTGCACAATATTTTCGTGATTTTCGGTGCAATTTAACAATTTGTTCATATTTGTGTAACCCTGTCTTACCATTTTACAGACCAAGATTTCGGTTTGCTTCTATAAGTTCCTGCTTGATAGTTTCACTTACCTGAGAAGGAACGAACATAGGCAATGCAAAGTAGTTGCCCTGCATATAGTCAACGCCGAATTCAACAAGTTTTACCATTTCACCGTGTGTCTGTACACCTTCGGCTAAAATCTTTATATTCTGGCGTTTTGCATATGAAATGAGGTTAAGGATAAGTTCCTGCTTGTTTTCGTCGGTATCTACACCTCTTACCATATTCATATCTATCTTTACAAGGTCGGGATTGAGAAGGATAAGTGAGTAATCTCCGTTATAGCCTGTTCCGAAGTCGTCGAGGGCGATGATACCACCCCAGCCTCTTACATACTCACTCTTCTTTCTTGCGAAGCCTTCATCGAGTTCATCAGATTCAAGAACTTCCATAACGATATTCGGGAGATACTGTTTATATCTCTGTTCATAGTCGTTAAAGTCTTCATCGGTAAGAATCTGGCTTGAGAACGAGTTGAGGAAGAGTTTTGCATCAGGAGAGATATTTCCACTTTCAATCTGATTGATATAAGCCTGCATACTCTTATGCCATGTGAGCTTTTCAATCTGATACATCTTAGCCTGCTGTCTTGCAACTCTTATTACGTCAAGAGGAGTCTTGAGTGTTTCGCCCTGAGGACGCATAAGTGCTTCATAAGCAAATATTTCGCCGTTTCTTGCATTGACGATAGGCTGTAATGCATAACGGACAAGTTCGCTTTCGATGATCTTGTTGAGTTCTTCCTTACCACTGAGAAGGATAGCATCCTTATGGTATTTTTCACCGTCGAATTCGCATATATCACCCTTGACGCTATGCTTGACTGTATACATGGCAAAGTCGGCGTATCTGAGAAGTTCTTCGAAATCATTCGAGTCATCGGGATACCACGCGATACCTGCTGATGCACGGAGTTTTATCTTCGAACCGTCGGGCATTTCGATTTCTGTTGCGTTGAACACCTTTTTAATTCTCATTATGATACTACGGATTTCATCCTTTGTATCATATCCACTGAGGAATACATAGAATTCGTCGCCCGACATTCTCGCAACAATTCCACCCCACTTTTCAGCAGAGGAGAGAATTTCAGCTGATTTTCTTATGTATTCGTCGCCATAATCGTGGCCATAAGTGTCGTTTATGTATTTGAGGTTGTCAAGGTCCATCATCATAACGCAGGCATCACGAAGGTCAACCGTTTCTGAAAGGAAAAGACCCGAAACCTCTCTCTTGAACGCTCTTCTGTTGTAGATTCCTGTTAAAAGGTCATAGTCACGTTCGAATTCGAGTTTGCGTTTTTCCTGAACATCCTTTG
>JAZNQY010000050.1:0-16095 GCA_045590375.1 Oscillospiraceae bacterium
TGACACAGAACGGGAGATAAATCTCCACGTTCTGCGCCACTTAACAGAGCTTCGCTCTGTGGCACGGGGTGGTGTCTTTTCTTATATGCTTTTTATATAAAAATCCGCTTTTTAAAAAATCCCGATTTTTTGAAATCCGAATCCTGATTCTTATAAAAACCCCTCTGATTTACAAGAAAACTACGCTCACAGATAAAAAATGAATGCGATGTACCCCCCTATGTGTATTAAAAACAGCGTTTAGTGTAGTCTAAAAATACTATAGTAATTGAGGTGTAGATGACTCTTTATAAATGGAAAACGAATTTTTTGATTTTTTAAAGGTTAAAAAGTGGATAAAATTTTCATCTGAAATCACGTAGATACGCGCTTTATAAAGGGTGGGTCTGACCTCTATAAAAAATATTTTTAAAATTAGCCCGAACTTTCGATTTTTTATGTTATCATAATTAGTTGGGGTAATTATTGATAGAGGCAAGGGATTATGATATAATAATTCCATCACCTAAAAAGAAGGGTAGGTTACGGCATGAAGGATTATACAGAATTATTCTCAAAAGCGGTCGAACTGAAATCCGGATATGATTTTACGGCTGTCAGCAACAGAATTAATTCACATAATGACTTGCAATGCGGTGATTGGGACGACTGGGCTGATAACCGTTGGTATCGCTTATGCCCCCAAACGCCGTGCAGTTATGATAAATGCTATGGTTTCCTCTCTGCCTCATTTCCTGTCGCATTGCTGACTGAATACTGCCCCGAAGTATTAAAACGGATACTTGATGATGTCGGGGTTCTTCATACCAAACTTGTTGAGCCTATGCGTTGCGATGAGGTTATACTTTGCAAATATCTTCCTGACCGTGTCGTATTTGACGAAAGTTTCATGGAAAACAGCGATTTCGATTTTGATGATGAGCGATTCTTCTGGGTCTGCCAGAAGCTCGATACCGGGCGCCAGAGTTATATTGATGCAGGCAGTTTTACTATTGAAGAAATACGCTGAAATCATAAAACAATTCAATATATAAAGCCATATCCGACATCAGCGGGTACGGCTTTTTATTTTTCCCTTCATCCCTCTTGACAAACTTAATTAAACGTGTATAATATAATTAAACGCGTTTAATAACAGGAGGAGCAAATGGATAAACGAAATATCGAAGCGACCAGAAAAGCGCTGCTTGAAGCAGCAGAAAAACTGATGACAGAGTGCAGCGACCCGTCGGAAGTAACATCGCGCGCCATCACAAAAGAAGCAGGCGTAAACCTTGCTATGATAAACTATTGTTTCGGCTCACGCGAGGCTCTGCTTATGGCTGTCTATGAAGAAATTCAGGAGGATGCCTTTAAGTGCAACCCGTCTTTATCAGAAATAATCAAGGGAGAACTTTCGCCGAAAGAAAAACTCATCGAGGTCCACTTTCAGTCTATGAAAATGATGCTTATGCACCATAAGTTTGCAAAAGCATTATCGAAATATGTGCTCCTCAATCGTGAAATATCGGGGAAAAGAGGAAGCCTTCGCTTTATAGAAGAATATTTCGGCGACACAAAAACCGAGGGCGAATGTCGTTTTATTGCGTTTGAGATTTCAAGCCTTCACGAACTTGCAATCCTTCGCTATGAAGAGATAAAAAAAGAGTGTGGGATAGATCTTTCTGACGATGAGCAATTAAGAAGATACATTACAGAACATATAAATATGTTCCTTAAATAAAGGAGAGAATGTAAATGTATATTAAAAAACTTTCTGACCTTAGAGGAATGGGTTTCGGCGGTAAGGCAGATGCACTGAATGTCCTTATAAAATCGGGATTTCCCGTTCCGTCGGGATATGCTATATCATCGGGCGCTTTCGAGAACGGAACACTTAAAAAAGAAGCAGAAAAAGAACTTGATATTCTTATAAAGAAACTCTCTTCAAACTATACATATGCAGTGCGTTCTTCTGCCGAGGGGGAAGACGGCAAAGCCGACTCCTTTGCAGGTGCATACGAAACCGTGCTTGATGTTACGGTTGATAAAATTTCAGAAGCAGTAAAAACAGTTGCGTCATCTGTTAAAAATGAACGAGTAGGCGTTTATGCCGATGAAAGAAATACAGAAAGCGGAAAGATAGGGGTAATAATTCAGCGTTATGTTCCTGCAAAATACGCAGGAGTGCTCTTTACTGCCGATGTCGTTACTGCGGGAACAGAATTCATAACGGGCAACTTTGTAAAAGGCAGAGGTGAAGAACTTGTATCGGGCGAAGGCTTTGACGGAAGTTTCAAGATAAACGCAGTGAGATATAGTTTCGAAGGCTCAGAAGAAATAAAGCCCTATGCCGAAAAGATGTTTAAATACGCGAAAAAGGCTGTTAAAATCTTCGGCTGTCAGGTTGATATGGAATGGGCAGTAGCAAAGGGAAAACTATATATCTTACAGGCACGCCCCATAACAACCCTTTATAAAAACAACTATGACGAATTCAGAATAAACGACTCTTTATGCGGTGAACTTCTGCTTTCAAAAACAAATGTCGGCGAGATTTTTCTTCGTCCCGTTTCACCCGTAACATACGGCATTTTAAAACTGCTTATCGACACTTTGGGGATACCCCTCATTTCAAATGTCTGTGGCCAACTCTATCTTAATATAAGCGGACTTTGTTCTATGGTGATGTCATTCGGTGCTTCAAAGGAAAAGGCTTTTAAGGCCATTTCAGAACTTGCGGGCGGAATACCCTCTGATTTTGAAATACCCGTATATCCTTTTGATAAAAAGACATTCCTTAAAAAGATAAGGGGACTTATTACGGGCGCACCCGCCAAGAATATCAAAAAGGTGAATTTCGGAAAAGATTTCAAAAACCGCATTATCGAAATCGGAAACGGACTTATAGACGAAATAAGAAACTCATCATCAGCAGAAGAACTTAGCGGAATATGGAGCGAAAAATGCGAACCCTATATGATGAAGACATTATCTGCAATAGCAACAGCACTTTCTCTCAAATCGCTCTTTTCGACAAGGGAACAACTCGAGAAATTATGTGGCGCAGAACTTGCCGACAGACTTCTTTCCGATAGTTCCGAAAACGGAAATATCGAAAGTATAGGAACACTTCTTGCCATTGATGATGTTGTAAATAAAAGAATGACAAGGGAAGAATATATTTCAAGATATGGTCATCGCCACGCAGACGAACTCGAACTTTCGATGCCTTATCCTTATGAAAACCCCGATTTCCCCGAAAACGCAATCCGTGATTATGTAGAATCGGGAATAAATGCCTATGAAATGAAATCTGCGCAGGAAGAACGCCATAAAGAAGCAATAGCAGAATTCAAGAAACTTTATCCCACAAAGACAGACTGGCTTGAAAGGATACTAAAAAAATATTCCAAGGCAGTTTATGACCGTGAAAAAGTAAGAAGCGACGCTCTTCGTCTTTTCTGCGTTATAAGGGAATATCTTTTAAAAGCAGGAGAATTTACAGGCTATAAAGACGATATCTTTATGCTATATCTCAGCGAAGTAAAGGCTTGTCTTTCAGAGAAAACAGATTATTCCGAAAAAATATCCGTAAGAAGAAAAATATACGAAGAACAGATGGCAATGCCTACTTTCCCAAGTATAATCTCGGGAAGATTTACCTATGAAGAATGGAAGCAGAGTGGCGGTGCGACGGGATTTTATAAATCGGGCGAAAACTGTTCTGACGAAACAGACGGAGTTATCAGAGGCGTTGCAGGATCTTCTGGTCAGACAGAGGGGATAGTAAGAGTTATGAACTCGATAGACGAAGCCGATGAATTTAAAAAAGGCGAGATACTTGTCGTTAAGGCAGCGAATATCGGCTGGATAAAACTTTTCCCAAAAGCTTCAGCACTTATTACCGATATAGGTGCGCCACTTTCACACGCAGTAATCGTTGCGAGAGAACTCGGTATCCCTGCCGTTGTAAGTTGTCAGTGCGCTTCGGGTATACTGAAAACGGGCGACAGAGTCAAGGTCGACGGAACATCGGGAACGGTTACTATTCTTGAATAAAACAAAAGGCACATGGAAAATCCATGTGCCTTATTTTATTTTAAAGAAGTCCTACCGACTGCATATAATCGTAGTATTCTTTTTCTTCCTTTGCCCAGTTGTTCTTTACCCAGACAGAGAATTTTTCAAATACATCTTCAGATGTGTTTCTCTTGATTATCTTTTTCATCATTTCATTTTTTTCTTCTATGAAAGGATTGTCTGAATAACTGTCGTCAAAACCTGATGCTGTTGCATCGCTTATGATTTTGTTCATAACATCAGGACCATATGTCTGATAGATGAATGTAACAAATCTGTAACCATAATGGTAGTTGTCGGTTTTTTTATCAATGACATATCTGAAACCTGCGTCCTTCTGGTCGAAAAGAGTGGGGTCGAGTTGGTATGTGCTTCCGTAATACTGGATTATGCTCCAAGGTGCTGACTTGCGTTTTTTGAGAACTTCATATGTTGTGTGTTCTGCAAAACCTTCATTGAGAACAGTTCCGAGAGAATTTCCGTTTCTTAAATGAAGAAGATGTGTGAGTTCGTGATAGAGGACCTGACAGAATGTTTCTTCACGATAAAAGTCAGAAGATTCAACAACGATTCCCGTCTGGTCTGTATATTGAATGCTGTTTCCGAGGGTAACAATATAGATGTTTACTTTTTTGAAATCGGGGTTTACATTTTCAAATCTTTTCATGTCAGGTTCAAAAAGATATATGGTGTCGGCACAAAAATGATTTCCCTGATAGTTCTTGCTGAATTTAAGACCTGTGTAGTTTTCAAGGTCAGTCATTGCCTCTTCGGCTGTTTTTAACATATCGCCTCTGATTTCAACGCCCTTTTCAAAATAGATTACAACCTTGTCGCTTTCGGCATAACAGTATTTGTCCGCTATGAATTTGTCGCTCGCGTTTCCGCTGAGTGTGATACGGCTTTCTGTGGGGGCTTCTGCTTTCGCAGTTGTTGCAACTGTTGTAGTAGCAGTAGTAGCAGTAGTAGTAGCCTCGGTTGTGGGTGCTTCTGTTACAGGTGCAGTTGTTTCTTCGGGGATTTCTGTTTCTTCGGGAGTTTCTGTAACAGGTGCTTTTGTTGTAGTAGCCTCTGTTTCGGGAGCTTCTGTTGTTGTTTCGCTTGTCTTTGTTTCGGGAACATCGGAAGAAACTTCGGTTGTTGTAACGACTTCTTCCTTTTCGTCAGCCTTTGCGCAACCGACAAAGAGAAGCGCTGACATAAGAAGTGCTAAAGAGAGGGAAAGTGCTTTTTTCATTTTTTTCATTCCTTTCGTGGTTTTGTAACCGATTACATTGTATCACAATCCTTTCCGGAATACAATACCATATTTTCTCATTTGTTCCACCGAAAAAAATTTTTCAAAAACCCCTTGACAAACAAATATCGGTATGTTAAGATAACGGTGTTATGTAACACTGTTATGTAAAGGAGGTCATCTTATGGCACAGGATAAAGAAACCCGTGAATTGCTCATAAAAAGCGCCAAGGCTGAATTTATGGAAAAAGGCTATAACAAGGCATCTCTGCGTTCGATATGCAGTGACGCAGGCGTTACAACGGGCGCACTTTATTTCTTCTTTGAAGATAAGGCAGACCTTTTTAAAGCAATCGTCGGAAAGGCTGTTGACGGCATTTTTGAAATTATGCAGGCGCATTTTGAAGAAGATGAAGACCTCGTTGCAGGTGCTGACCCTGATGCAGAACCCGATGAATATATAGATGACCATAGCGAAATCGCGCAACTTCTCATTCATCATATTTATAGCAATTACGATGTTGCGATGCTTGTTCTTACTAAATCTCAGGGGTCGGAATATGAAAATATCGTCGACAGAATAGTTGAGATAACCGAAAACAAAAGTATTGAAATGATGGATAAGATTTCTGAAAAAACAGGCAAGAAGAAAAAACTCAACAAATATATGCTTCATCTTGTAGTTCATATCGTTGTTGACTCTTTTGTTCAGCTTGTTATCCACGAGCCCGATGAGAAAAAGGCGCTCGAAAGCATAAAGAAGGTCTTTAAAATGACTATGCACAACTGGACGGAAACTGTCCTTGACTGATAAAGTAAACCGCACAACGCGGTTTATTTTACGAACATAACATAACGCTGTTATGTTATCTGAACAGAGTGAATTCTGCCGGAAGGCTTTTTTTAAATAACAAAACATAACATCGTTATGTAAATTATGGAGGTAGCAATTATGTATCTTGAAGTAAAAGAAGTAAAGAAAAGTTATGGCAACGACGGAAACTACATTCAGGTTTTAAAGGGAATAACAACGGGACTCGAAAAGGGTCAGATGTGTGTAATTCAGGGGACGAGCGGTAGCGGAAAATCAACACTCCTCAACTGTATAGGCGGACTTGACGAAATGGACAGTGGCTCTGTTAAGGTTGACGGAAAAGAAATCTTCGGTCTTAAACCCGATGCACTTTCAGATTATCGCAGAGATAATTTGGGATTTATTTTTCAGTTCTATAATTTAGTTCCGAATTTAACTGTCCGTGAAAATATCCTTGTCTGCGAATATCTTTCCGAAAATCCTCTTGATGTTGATGAACTTTTAGAAACTTTAGGACTTACCGAACATCAGAACAAATTCCCCTCGCAACTTTCAGGCGGTCAGCAACAAAGATGCGCAATAGCAAGAGCACTTGTCAAAAACCCGAAACTTCTTTTATGCGATGAACCTACGGGTGCGCTTGACAGTAAGACATCGAGGGATATTTTAGTGCTTCTTGAAAAAATCAACGAAAAATACGGAACAACAATGCTGATAGTTACCCACAATAATTCGATAAAGAATATGGTGCATAAGGTAATAATCGTAAAAGACGGACTTATCAAGGAAGAATACATAAACGAAACAAGAATACCTGCTTCTCAGTTGGAGGATTTATAATGAACAAGGTGCTTAATAAAAGGATACTTCGTGATTTAAAAGAGAACTTCGCCCGTTATCTCGCACTTCTTTTAATGATAATCGCAGGAATGTTTATAATCATCGCTATTGTGGGCGCTGCTGAAACGATTATCACGGGAACAACCGACCTTACAGAGAAAAATAAGATTGAAGACGGACAGTTCAGCGTTTTTCTTCCGCTGACAAAAGAGCAGGAAGAAGAAATTTCGGAAAACGGAGTTACTATCGAAAAGATGTTTTCTGCCGATGTTAAAATGGATGACGGCTCGACACTAAGGCTTATGAAGAAAAGAGAAAATATAAATCTCATTCATATCGATGAGGGCAGACTTCCCGAAAAAGAGGGTGAGGCAGTTATCGAAAAGCGTTACAGCGAAGAGCATAATATTTCGCTCGGTGATACTGCCCAAATATGCGATAGAAAACTTATCGTAACGGGTATAGGAACTGTTCCCGAATACGACAGCCCTATGAATAAACTTTCTGATACAGCAGTTGAAAGCAGCCTTTTCGGGCTTATATTTGTAACAGAAGAAGAATACGAAAATATACTTTCAGAAACAGAAATCGTTGAGGAATATTGTTATGCTTATCGCTTAAATGACGCTATGACGCACGATGAACTGAAAGAAAAGATAAAGTCACTTGATTTTGACTACACAAAAGTTGAGGATAAATATTTTCTTGAAACGATAGAAGAAATAACCGACAGAAAAGAAAAAATCAGAGATGGTGTAAACGATATAAATAAAGGCGCTAAAGAACTTCGTGACGGGATTTCTGCTATGGGATTTAAAGAAACCGAACTTTATAACGGCGCAGATGAACTTTATGAGGGAACAATAGAACTCAAAAAAGAAACCGACAAACTTTTGGATGAATTCTTTGAAATTGAGATAGACAATCTCACATCTTTTATAAAGGCAGAGGATAACCCCCGTATACTCGCTGCTGCTATCGACCTTGAGATGAATAAAACGATAGGTCTTGTTGCAGGTGTTGTTATAATGATACTTTTCACCTATGTAATCTCGGTTTTTGTTATTCATCAGATTCAGCGTGAAAGCAGTGTCATAGGAACATTCTATGCATTGGGTGCTAAGAAAAAAGACCTTGTTTTTCACTACATAACTCTTCCTACAATCATCTGCTTTATAGGTGGACTTATAGGCTCGGCAATAGGTTTCAGCGATATAGGTATAGTATGGCAGATGAAAGATAGTTACAACTATTTTTCAATCCCCGATTTAAAACCCTTGTATCCACTTTACCTTATCATCTATGCAGTTATAATGCCACCCGTTATTTCTGTAATCGTAAACTATATCGTAATCAGTAAGCGTCTTTCAAAGACAGCACTTTCACTCATAAGAAACGAACAGAAAATCCCTAAAAGAAGCAGGTTGAATCTTAAAGGAATGGGCTTTATCCGTCGTTTTCAGATAAGACAGATAATAAGAGAACTCAGAACAAGCGTTACTGTTATTTTCGGAATGTTTATATGTCTTCTTGTATTTATGCTCGGTATGAACTGTTACATTCTCTGTCAGAACATAAAGACAGAAAATTCAGAGGATACAAAATTCGGATATATGTATATACTGAAATATCCTGAAAAAGAAGTCCCCGAAAACGCAGAGGCTTGTTATACGGAAAGTCTTTCGAAAAAATATATGGGCAATACCCTTGATGTGAATATCATAGGTGTTGACGATGAAAATAAGTATTACCCCGAAATTTCCGTCAAGGGAAAAAGCAGTATCGCAGTTTCATCATCGGTAGCAGAGAAATATAACCTTTCAGAAGGCGACAAACTCATTTTGTCCGACACAGCAAACGATATGGACTATGCTTTTACAGTCGAAGAAACAGTTGATTATTCGGTAGGGCTTTCTGTTTTTATGGATATAGAAAGTATGCGTGAACTTTTCTCAAAAGAAGATGATTATTATAATATGCTTCTTTCAGAAGAGGAACTTGATATCGATATGGGAAGGGTATATTCCGTTACAACAAAGGCGGATATAGAAAAATCGGCATCGGTTTTTGTTGACCAGATGAGAGGAATGTTCACAATGATGATTTCTATGTCGATAATGATTTTCTGCGTTGTAATGTATCTTATGCTGAATGTTATGATAGACCGTGCATCTTTCGGAATTTCACTTGTAAAGATTTTCGGCTTCAGAACAAATGAAATAAGAAAACTTTATCTTAACGGAAACGCAGTTACAGTAGCACTCGGTGCTGTGATAACAATTCCGCTTTCAAAAGCCATTATGGATTCGCTCTATCCCTATCTTATCTCAAATACAGCCTGTGGAATGAATCTTAAATTCCCACCCGTTCTGTATGCTCTGATTTTTATAGGAATAATGATTTTCTATTTCGTTGTAAGCGCTTTACTTGTAAGAAAGATAAAGAAAATCACACCCGCAGAGGTGCTTAAAAACAGAGAATAAAAAGGTGTTGACAAATAGAAAAACAGATTGTATAATAAACTTAATCTGTGAGGGAGTAGCAAGCTTTCTTATAAGTAACAAGTCAACATACTGACCTTTTACGGTCTGGCTTGTTTTGAATTGCGAGACTCATGTGTAGTAAAGTAAAGCTATGCATGAAGTCTGTATATACGACATTAAAGGGCATAGCTTAACGGCTGTGCCCGTTTTTATTTTATAAGAAGGGAAAGATTTTATGACAAAAAAGGAAGCTGTGAAAATCATCAGAAAAAAGCCCGTTCCATCAGCGCTCGAACTCGGATTTAAAACCGAGGGGTATGAAAACGAACTCGAAAATGTCTACATAAGAACTGCTGAACTTTTTGATGAAAACGCGAACGCCTCACAGGCACTCTATAAGCATTTAAGACAGATTCTGCCGAGTATCGCTTTTTATGAGGCACTTTTAAGAATTACGGGCGACAGAGAAAAATCGGTTGCGTTTTTTGAAAAGTGGGCACTTACAAAGATTGAAAAAATGGTTCCTGCAGTGCAGTCGGTTATGAAACTCGGGCTTTACAGAAAAATGCCCGATATATGCGATAATATGCTCGATAAACTTTTCGGCAAAGAAGCAGGTTTTGAAAGCAGGGAAGTTAAAGACGCCCCTAAATTCGCAAGGGATATGACAGTCTGCCCATACTATGAAACCTGCAAGAAATACGGTTGCCCCGAAATCACACAGTTTTTCTGCAAGTCCGACGATGTTACATACGGAAATCTTCACCCGAAACTTGTCTGGGGCAGAACGCAGACTCTCGGCATGGGCGGAGAATGTTGTGATTTCAGGTTGTATATAAAGGAAGAGTAAGGGAGGAATAGCTATGCTTATTTTAATCGAAGGAATTGTAATGTGTTTTGTTCTGCTTATTATCTGTGTAGTAGGAAAAGCAAACGGTGCTGTGGGACTTGTTGTTTTCTATGAAGATGATGTCAAGAAAAGAGTTGTCGAACTCGTTCTTATAACAGAGGAAAAAATAAAAAGGAATTCCGCTATTACAACTATCGCGCTGTTTCTGCCGATATTGGTTCTTGTTCCTGCTATGGTTTATTTTCTTAATGGTGCAAGAGAATTCCCTGAACTGTTCTGGCAGATGACTGCAATTATGATGATTATGGGCTTATTCGACAGATTTTTTATAGACTGGTATTGGGTAGGTCATACAAAGGACTGGATTATTCCCGGAACAGAAGATCTGATGCCCTATATCCCTATAAAAACAGTTATACATAAATGGATAGGAACTGTTCTTGGCTACCCGATTATGTCCGCCGTTATTTCAGCGATTATAACTCTTGTTACTTGATTTCCTTTACAAACCTTCCCATAAATGTTAATATAGATATAGTTTAAGTTGACGGAGGGAATTTTATGATTTACAGAGATTTTTGTGGCAAGAAACTTTCAGCACTCGGAATGGGTTGTATGCGACTTCCCGTTACCGATGAGAAAAACTCCTCGATAGATAAATCGGCGACACGCGAAATGATTGACTATGCCATAAAAAACGGCGTGAATTATTTTGATACAGCCTGGGGTTACCACGACGGCGAATCCGAAAACATCGTCGGCGAAATTTTAAGCGAATACCCGAGAGACAGTTTTTATATCGCAACAAAATTCCCCGGATATGATGTTTCAAATATGACAAAGGTTGAAGAAATCTTTGAGGAACAACTCAAAAAATGCAGGGTTGATTATTTCGATTTTTATATGTTCCACAATGTATGCGAATCGAATATCGAAGAATATCTCGACCGGCAGTATGGCATCTATGACTATCTTATGAAACAAAAGGAAAACGGAAGAATACGCCATCTCGGTTTCTCTACCCACGGAACACTTGACACAATGAAGCGTTTTATCGACGCTTACGGCAAGGATATGGAATTCTGTCAGATTCAGCTCAACTGGATAGACTGGAAGATGCAGAACGCGAAGGCAAAGGTCGAAATGTTAAAGGAACAGGGTATTCCCGTATGGGTTATGGAGCCTGTAAGGGGAGGTAAACTTGCGACACTTGAAGAAGAGTATGCAAACGAACTTAAAACACTTCGCCCCGATGCGACACCTGCCGAATGGTCATTCAGATTTTTACAGTCAATCCCCGAGGTTGTTGTTACCCTTTCGGGAATGTCTGATATGAAACAACTTATTGAAAACATAGCAACATACGGCGAAGAAAAACCACTTTCAGAAAAAGAAACCGAAAACCTCTTCTCTGTTGCAGACGCGATGACATCGAAAACAACTCTCCCCTGCACAGCCTGCCGTTACTGCACAACACATTGTCCTATGGAGCTTGATATACCAAATCTCATAGACCTTTATAACGAACACGTTTATTCGGGCGGTGGATTTTTAGCACCTATGGCAATAGGCTCGCTCCCCGATGACAAAAAGCCGTCGGCTTGCCTTTCCTGCCGTGCCTGTGAGGCTGTCTGCCCACAGAATATAAAGATAAGCGAAATGATGAGCGATTTTGTAGAAAAACTTAAATGATGATGAAACTTTCATACGCAACAGAACTTCTCTATAATATTGGATATACCTTTATTCTTTGTAAGGATGAAAAGGCTTTTGTTTCAGAAGATAGGGAAGGTAAATTCTGTTGCGTGAAATTTTAAATAAAAATATGCAAAACTTGCGTAAAATATTTTAAATAATTACGCAAAATTTGCGTAATTTTGTTGCATATTTCTTTTTTTGTGGTATAATAGTTATTGAGGTGATGAAAAATGACTCTCAAGGAACTTCGTAAAAGTAAAAAAATAACACAGGTAGAATGTGCAAAATTTCTCGGAATACCACTGCGTACCTATCAGAACTATGAAACAGATGAAACCAAAGCGGGTTCTATGAAATATGATTTTATGATGCAGAAATTGGAACAGTATGGTTTTATTGATGAAACTCATGGTGTGCTCACTACAAGCCAGATCAGGAATATATGTAAAGATATTTTCAAAAATACCGATGTTGAATATTGTTATCTTTTCGGGTCATACGCCAAGGGCAAAGCCACAGAATCAAGCGATGTTGATCTTCTCATATCGACAACTGTTTCGGGTATGAAATTTTATGACCTTGTTGAAATTTTACGAGAAGGTCTGAATAAAAAAGTAGATCTTTTAAAAACAGAGCAGTTGAATGGCAATCCCGATCTGATAAATGAAATACTGAAGGACGGTGTAAAGATTTATGGATAACAAAAAAGATAACAGATATTATATCAATAAAATCATAACCGATCTTGTTTTCATTACTTATCATACCGAAAATCTGACTATAGAATAACTTGAAGAAAACGAGATACTTGTTGATTCTATGATGTTCCAAAATTACTGAAAGAATTCAGGAATATTACGGAGTGATTATTATGAAATACTATGTAACTGCTGATATTCACGGATATTTCAGCGAACTGGAAGAGGAACTTGTTTCTCTTGGATTTTTTGAGGATAAAGAACCTCACAAACTGATTATATGTGGCGACTTGTTCGACAGAGGTCAGGAAGCGCTGAAACTTCAGGACTTTATCCTTGATCTTATTTCTGAAGACAAGGTTATACTCATAAGAGGAAATCATGAGGATTTGGCAATAAAACTTCTGAACGGCTGGCATCGCGGAAGTTATCGTGACTTTTCTCATCATGTGAATATGACTATCAATACAGTGTGCCAACTCACAGGATTTACTGTTGACGATATGGATTATAATTCAGAAGAAGTCGGCAGAGCGTTTCTGAACACGCCATACATACAGAAAATCATTCCTGAAATGATTGACTATTATGAAACAGAACATTATATTTTCACACATGGCTGGATTCCCTGCACAGCCATAGAAATCGGAAATTATAGTAAGGAGTATGTTTTTATTCCCGATTGGCGTAATGCCGATGAAAAGATGTGGAATTCTGCAAGATGGATTAACGGAATGGAAGCAGCGCACGGTGGAATAACCGAATCGGGAAAAACTATTGTCTGCGGGCATTGGCATTGTTCATTCGGACATTCCCGATATGAACACAAGGGTGGCGAATTTGAAGATAACCCCGATTTCACCCCGTATTACGCAGATGGTATCATAGCGCTCGACGCCGCTACTCCTGCTTCTCATAAGGTAAACTGTATTGTCATTGAAGATTGATAAAAACCACCTGAAATTCAGGTGGTTTTTCTTTTTACTGTCCGTACTTTTACACACATCGCGTGGTATAATTAAGATAATAAACAAATATAAGGTGGGTGTTTTTATGAAAGAAACATATTTTGTTACTATCACAGGGCTTGATTTTTACTACGGCAAAAAGCCGTTTGAAATCGGAAGAATAATAAAACTCATAAAAGAACCCGATAACGAACATGACAATGAGGCTATTGTTGCATTTCTTCCTTTCATTGACAAAATCGGTTATGTCGCCAATAGTCCGCATACCGTTTATGACGGAACAATAAGTGCAGGCAGACTCTATGACAAAATTGATGATTACGCATACGGCAGAGTAATGTTCGTAACTCATTCTTCGGCGATAGTTCTTGTTCTCGACAAGAAAACCGTTGAGTCTGACGATGATGAAAAGAAGGTTGAGTAAGGGGGGTGAACAACCCGGCAAGATTTGACCTTTTAACATTTGTCTGGGAAATAACCTGACATCATCATGCTCCTTATAATAAAACAGCAAAGCCATTTCCGATTCAGGTCGGGAGTGGCTTTGCTATTGCTTTCTCACGATAGATATGCTATACTTGACCTGTCAAAAAACCTACACGGAGATGAGAAAATGCAGAAGAAAAAAGAAATCGTAACAGCGCTTATACTCACTGCTCTGATGGCATTTATCGAGATGTCTGCTCTGCCTATGGCGCTATTCTGTAATATAGAATTCAAAGATATAGAACCCATTTATTTCGCACTGATGCTCAATTTCTTACTCGCTTTTGCAATCTGTTTTCTGTTCAGAAAGTTTCTGATTAAAGAGTGGAACTTTGGTCTTAAATCCGAAGGACTTCTCGCAGGTCTTAAAAACCACGGGCTTCCTGCTTTAATCGCAACTGTTCTTGCAGTGGTCGCTTTTTGCATAGGTCTTATGCCGTTTGACAACAAGCCGACAGTATGGCGTGTTATCATAGAGGGCGTTGTTTATTATATCGGCGTCGGAATTATGGAGGAACTTTATTTAAGAGGCTTGTTGCAGAACGCTATTGAAAAACTTTTCGGTGATAGAAAGAACGCGACACTCTATGCAATTCTTATCGCTTCTTTACTTTTCGGTTCAGGACATATTTTCGGTGCATTGGGACAGCCGGTTTTAGTAATAACAGCAAAAACTATCTGGGCAACAGCACTCGGCGTTTACTTCGGCGCTGTATATGCAAAGACGAGAAACCTGTGGGTTCCTATGATACTTCATTTTGTTGTGGATGTAGGTGCGATACCCGTATGCTTTTCTACAAGTAATCCCTATTCGGCAGTAGTCGTTGTAACCCTGCTCGTATCATATCTCTTTCTCGGAATTTATGGCATATACATAATAAAAAAAGAACAGTAGAAGTGAAAAAGAAATATTATAATCAATTCAATGATAAATCCCGATTTGACGAGGTGAAATATATGAATGAAGAATGCTTGATTTGCAAAGCACCGTTGGAATACCTCAATACCGACGAAGAAATGGAATGTGTGCTTTGCCATAAAAAACAGTATAGTAAAACAAGATGTGTCAGCGGTCATTTCGTCTGCGATGAATGCCATACAAGCGGAATGGACAGCATGATTGCCATTTGCCTTAACAGCAAATCCGATGATCCGATTGAAATTTTAGAAGAAATGATGAGTATGCCATCTTGCCATATGCACGGCCCCGAGCATCATACGATGGTTGGCTCAGCACTTCTGACCGCTTACAAAAACGCAGGCGGTGAAATTGATTTGGCGTCCGCACTTGAAGAAATGCAAAAAAGAGGAAAGCAAGTCCCCGGTGGTGCTTGCGGATTTTGGGGAGCTTGCGGTGCAGGTATCAGTACGGGAATGTATATCTCCATAGCCTTGAAAGCAACTCCTTTGGCAGGTGAAGCTTGGGGATTATCCAACCAAATGACAGCAAGAGCGCTGGATGCGATAGGCAAAAATGGCGGCCCCCGTTGTTGTAAAAGAGATTCCTATCTCGCCATTATTGAAGCGGTCAAATTCACAAGCGAAAAATTACATATCGATATGAAGCTGAATTCTGTGATTTGCACTCGTTCACACTTGAACAATCAGTGCAGACAGGAAAAGTGTCCTTTTCACAAAGACTATACAGAGTAACAAATTCCAATATGTCGAACTGACAGCAACAGCGGGTTGCTTGTAAAGCGGCGCACCCAATGATACAATAGCTGTATCACATATAAGGCGGTAAGGAATATGGAAACCAAGGATATCATTCTGCAGCTTCGGACGAAAAAGGGTTTTTCTCAGGAGGAGCTGGCGGAAAAGGTGTTTGTCACCCGGCAGGCGGTGAGCCGTTGGGAAAACGGCGAAACCGTGCCGAATACCGAGACACTTAAGCTCCTTTCCAAGCTCTTTGATGTGTCCATCAACACGCTTTTGGGCTCTCCCCGGCAGCTTGTT
>JAZNQY010000051.1:0-18651 GCA_045590375.1 Oscillospiraceae bacterium
CCCCAAATGTAACTGGGCAGTAAACCATCCTGAATTTTTCCCTGTTGAGATAAATAAAGCACCCTATGAACTTCTGCTTCGTATTCCAGGAGTGGGGGTGAATTCTGCCCGAAGAATAATGATTGCGAGAAGAACGGCAAATCTTGATTTCAAAGACCTTAAAAAACTCGGAGTCGTTCTTAAAAGAGCGCAGTATTTCATTCTCTGCAACGGAAAAATGACCGAAGGACTGAAAGTTACAGAAACAGCTGTAATGCGTGAACTTATGTCGGCAAGTGTTGTCAAGAAACTTGATGAAAACGGTGCTTTTCCCGATAATTCTTACGGCACACAGATTTCGTTCTTTGACAACGAAAACAAAAATCTTTCTATGGAGGATAAGGTAAAATGTCTCACGGGACAAATGTAACATATCGCTATGACGGTAGTTTCAATGGGCTTATGACAGCTATATACAAGGCAATTTCTTCTAAAAAAATGCCTGAAAATATAATTTCGGAAGAAGACAGCCAGACCATACTTTTTCACGAGGAAGAGGTTGTTTCAGATGAAGAGATTTCTTCTAAAATGCAGAAATATATCAGGGAAAAAATTTCTTTTGATGCACTTGATAACATAAGAAGATGCTATTTTTCAAATGCAAAAGAAAAAGAAATGCTGATTTTAAAATATATTCTTTTAGGAATGAAATACGGCAGAAAGGTAGACACAATGCTTTCTGCCGATACAGTTATAACGATGTTCAAGGTTGTAAAAAGATTTTCAAATGAAGCACATTTCTATCGTGAATTTTTAAGATTTACAGAAAACGAGGGTGTTCTTTCGTCTGTTATCGAGCCTGAAAATTTCGTTCTTCCCTATATCGTTTATCATTATGAACAGAGAATAGGAAACCTCGATTTTCTGATTTATGATAAAACACATAAGGTTGCGCTTATTCATAAGGACAGACATTCCGATATTGTTTTTATCGATGATTTTTCTCTTCCCGAAGCTGATGATAAAGAAAGATTTTATCGTGAACTCTGGAAAGGTTATTATAACATCATCGGCATAAAAGAACGCTATAACGAAAAACTCAGAATGAATTTAATGCCTAAAAAATACTGGAAACATATGACCGAATTTGAGGATATGTTTGGCAGTAATAAAGAAAACAAAAAGTGCCTTACAGGTTAAATCTGTAAGACACTTTTTTACTTTTTCATAGGTGTTAAAATGCCACCGTCCTGCAAAGTTATCGTTTCACCGTTCAGATAAACGTTTGTCGGGTTATCGGCGTCATAGTAAATTGTGTAGCCGTTGTCTATTATGTTCGAAAAATCAGCCATTCCCGGAGTAATTGATGATACAAATGAATTTCCTGTTAAAATCCATTTGCTTGTTCCGTCAAGAATAATATCTGCTTTTTTGGCTGTGTTTCTTGAATTTATTGTTCCCTCAAAGGTTGATAAAGCAGAAAGTTCGAGCTTTACCTCACTCAGATTATCGGCATAGATATCGCCTTCAAGGTTTTGAAAATTAGCGACGATAGTTGCTTTTCCACCGTTTTCTCCGACTTCGCCCCATTTTTCATTCGCAACGACATTGACGAGTGATGATGAGTTTGAGTCTATCTCAACAGCCTGAAGACAGATTTTCGCATCAGTATTCGCAACATAGAATAAAGCCCCTGATTTCGCATCTATCGTTCCACCTACAAGGTTTAAAGTAGCAAGCCCTTTGTTTGTTTCGCCTGAATTACTCTGATAGAGTGTGAATGTTGTCGAGCCCGATTCTATATCGCAGCCTGTTAATGAAACAGAATTTTTTCCTTCAATTACTGCTGTTTCTGATGAAGTTGTCTTTACCTTTACACCTGTCATAGAAACAGTTCCTTCGGAATATACAGCAGGTGATGAAACACCGAGAGTTGTTATTTCTCCACCCGTAACTGTTATCGTTCCACCATTTACGCCGACAAAAACAGCAGGAGAGTTCATTCCGTTTGTGGAAATTTTTGAACCTGCGGCATAGATGTTTCCGTGATAGGTTGAGGCGAGTGCCCTTGCATTAGCGTTCTGCGTCATAATTTCACTCTGCGAAATGTCTATAACAGAGCCTGTTCCATAAGCAAAACAAGCCGAAGCACCGTTGCCCGTTGTTGTTATAACGCTGTCTTTTATGTCTATCTGACTTGAAGGCATACATAAAAATGCCGATGATGTTCCGAAAAATCGGCTTTCTGCCGTATCAGATGATTTAGAACTTGAAACAGCCGTCATACCCTCTAAAGTAAGCTTTCCACGATTTTTTGCAATTCCTGCCGAAACATCGACATCCTTTGAGATAAGGTCATCAGAAATTTTGAGCTTTTCCGAATCGGCAGTTTTCATCGCAACAGCCGTTGCTTTGGGCTTTTTGGGGATGATAACTTCTGTCAGGCCAAAGTCTGTTCCGTCGATAAAAAGGGTTGTCCCCGTTGTGGTTATATTTGTGTCATAGGTGGAAGTTCCTAAAGTGTAGACAGGAGGCTTTTTTGTGGTAGCATGAGTTTCAAGCGCATCAAGATTATTGACATAATCCGAAACTGTGCAGGAAGAAAGCGACAACGAGAGAACAATGCATAATGCAAATGCGAAAATACGCTTTTCTTTCATATAAAAACCTCCTTTTTCAAGACTTTTCATTATGATTATACCATAAGATTTCGTTTTTTTCTATATTGTCAACAAAAAATAAAAATTTTGTATATTCTCAACAATATTTGTTTCCGACATATTTCAAATGTTGATTTCAGAGCATTTTTATAGTATAATAAGGTGTAATTTTATATCTATATCTTCAAAGAGGAGGTGGCGGAGCTGAAAAACAAGAAATCATCGATAGAAAACAAGGTTTTTTCCGTTATAGCAGGGATTTCACTTGTTTGTCTTATCATAACTTCGGTCATTGCTTATTTCGGTGTTTTCAAGGTGTCGAGAAAATTTATCGACATAAATAACGAAATAATCGAACATGCCGCCGAAAACAGCCTAACCTCGATAGAAGAACTTACCGATAAAGAACTTCTTCTGGTTTCAACAGGAAAAGCGGAACATATCGGTGAAATGTTTGAAAAATATGAGATTTACCTCGAAAATATAAGTTCACACGCCTCTGATATGAAATCAAAACCCGAAGTTTTTTCAGAAGCGCCATATCATCTTTCTTTTTCGGCAAAGGTAGGCTCTGAAACTCCGTTTTTGCTTTACTCTTCGGATGCCGATAAGGAAAATCTTTCTGATGAAGCAGGAGTTACTGCAAATATAGGGATTACATTGCATAGAATAACATCAGGGGATGATGTTATTTCCGACGCCTATTATGCAACCGACAGTGGACTTTTCTTTGTTTCAAGCAATAAAAAGTTCCTTGTTGAAAATGAGTCCTTTGATTATAAACAGCGTGAATGGTATAAAGATGCCAAGAATTCGGGCGAACTTTATATATCGGGAGTTCATAGTGACCCTTTCGGCAGAGACGAAATAATTTGTATTACAAAGCCTGTATATTCTGTAAACGGAGAGTTTATAGGCGTTGCAGGTGTCAATATAAGGGCAGAAAAGTTTAAGGAACAACTTGGATATACCGATTTTCTTGATTGCTGTTTTACTATTTTCAATGAAAACGGTGAATTTATCATATCAAGCAATAACTGTTCTTCTGAAACGGGTAAAAATATAGGTGAATTTGTTTCAGAACGTAAAGATGTCTATAACGACATATTCAGAACACAGAGTGGAACAAGGCATCTTGAAATTGATAAAAGACATATCCATATAGCACATACCAGACTTAAGGAACATAAATGGATTGTTGTTGCTTATGTGAATAATGAAATCGCATCAGCACCATCTATGATACTGAAAAACGGAATTGTTGCATTATCGCAGGAAGTTTCCGATGAAGTAATGAAATCAATGCTTTCAACCTGTATTTTCGGGCTTGTTTCGCTTATCGTCCTTCTTGTACTGACATATATTTTCGGTATAACGCTTTCAAAGAAGATAGCAAAGCCGATAGTAACTTTAACAGACAGTGTAAAGAATATAACCCACGGAAATCTCGAATTTAATTGCGACATAAAAACAGGTGACGAAATAGAAGACCTTTCCGATGCTTTCGGAAATATGACCGAAGAGCTGAAAGAATATATCGATAAAGTCAAGGCAGAATCGAAAGCAAAGGAACATCACAAGGCAGAACTTGAAATCGCAAAGAAGATACAGATGTCTATTCTTCCCAATAACGCGAAGGATTTTGATATAAACACCGAATTTGAAATCGCAACCTCGATTATTCCCGCAAAGGGAGTAGGGGGAGATTTCTATGACTACTTTATGGTAGATGATGAACATCTTGCCATAACGATAGCCGATGTATCAGGCAAAGGCGTTCCTGCTGCACTCTTTATGATGATTTCAAAAACTCTCATCAATAACAAGACAAAACCGAATATGTCACCGGGAGAAATTCTTACAGAAGTAAACAGACTGCTCTGTATCAACAACGATGCAGCAATGTTTGTTACAGCTTTTCTCGGAATTCTCAATATAAAAACAGGTGAATTCAGATATTCAAACGCAGGTCATACGCCACCCTTTGTATATCGTTATAAAGAAGGTTTTGACAATTTAAGCGTTACAAAAAATCTTTTCCTTGCAGGAGATGAAGATACACTCTATAAAACCGACAGCATAATGCTTGATAAGGGAGATATGATTTTCCTTTATACAGACGGCGTTACCGAGGCTTCAACCAAGGAAAAGAAACAATACGGCAAAAAGAGGCTCTATAATCTTCTCAACAGCTTCTCGGCAGAACATATGACTCTTGAAGAGATTATAGCAAATATCACAGAAGATATTTATGAATTTGTTTACGGCGCCGACCAGGCAGACGATATAACAATGCTCATAACAAGATTTTTCAATTAAAACTCAGATCAATCAGGCAGATAAACGAGAGGGGAATTTTAAATTATGAAACTCGAAACAAAGATGCTTCCGGGAGATATAACAGTTGTATCTCTCAAAGGCGAACTCAACTACAACACAAGTGAAGAAGCAAGAGAATCCATGATGTCGGTTGTCGAAAACAACAAGAATGTTGTTATCGATATGGAGGACTGCACATACGTTTCAAGCTCAGGGCTTCGTGTACTTCTTCTTTTAGGAAAAAGAAGCCGTCAGCTTGGTGAAAACATAGCACTCGTAAACCTCAATGAAGAGGTTAAGGATGTTATGGAAATGACAGGTTTCGGAACTATTTTCAACTGTTATGATAATCTCGATACAGCAGCTGCTGCTATGGCGTAACGCATAAACTCATATAAGAAGGTTTTTTTAAGAATGATAACAAGAATTGACGGATACCCAACCAGAATTTACCGTGGAATGCGTATAAGAGAAGGAAAGAGTCTTCCTTTCGGAGCTACTATCGTTTCAGGAGGAGTAAACTTTTCTATCTTTTCAAAAAACGCAAAATCGGTGGAACTTGTACTCTATAAAAGAGGCGAAGCACTTCCGTTTGCAGTAATTCCTTTTCCTAAGGAATACAGAATAGGAAGCGTATGGTCGATGATAGTTTTCGACCTTGACTATGAAACACTTGAATACGGCTACCGTGTTGACGGCGAATTCAACCCCGAAAAGGGACATCGTTTTGACAAGACAAAAATTCTTTTAGACCCTTATGCAAAGGGCGTCAGTGGAAGAAATGTATGGGGCGTAAACAGTGCTGCATATACTGAATTTACAAACCGTGGAAGAATTATCTATGATGATTTCAACTGGGAAGGCGACAGACCTCTCGAAATCCCTATGGAAGACCTTGTCATCTATGAAGCGAATGTAAGAGCTTTTACAAAGCACGAATCAAGTAACATAAAACATCCGGGAACATTTGCAGGCATCATAGATAAAATTCCCTATCTCAAAGAACTCGGAATAAACTGTATAGAACTTCTGCCGATTTTCTCATTTGACGAACTCGATAACTGTAATGTCGATAACGAAGGAAAACGCCTTTATAACTGCTGGGGATACTCAACAGTAGGCTTTTTCGCACCCAAAGCAGCTTATGCTGCAACAGGCAGATACGGAATGGAAGTTGACGAACTCAAAAACCTTATAAAACAGCTTCACAGAAACGGAATAGAAGTTATTTTAGACGTTGTTTTCAACCACACAGCAGAGGGTAATGAATATGGCCCTACTCTCTCATTCAAGGGACTTGACAACGCAACCTATTATCTTCTTACTCCCGAAGGATATTACTATAATTTCAGTGGATGTGGAAATACATTCAACTGTAATAACTCAGTAGTAAGAAATATGATTCTCGATTGCCTCAGATACTGGGTTTCGGAATATCATGTAGATGGTTTCCGTTTCGACCTTGCATCTATCCTTTCGAGAGACCAGAATGGTGCACCTATGGAAAATCCCCCTCTTTTAGAGGCACTCGAACACGACCCTATACTTAGCAGAACAAAGCTCATAGCAGAAGCATGGGACGCAGGCGGACTCTATCAGGTAGGCTCTTTCCCGACACAGGGAAGATGGGCTGAATGGAACGGAAAATATCGTGATGATATGAGAAGACACCTTAAAAGCGACGGACTTCCTGTTGACTGCATAATAGACAGAGTTATGGGTTCACCCGGACTTTACAGAGAAAGAAGTGCTAATGCTTCTATAAACTTCATAACCTGCCATGACGGATTTACTCTCAATGACCTTGTAAGTTATACAGAAAAACACAACGAGGCCAACGGTGAAAATAACCGTGACGGTGCTAACGACAACAACAGCTGGAACTGTGGCGCTGAAGGTGATACAGATAACCCCGAAGTTCTCGCATTAAGACGCAGACAGCGTAAAAACGCTTTCGTTATGCTTCTTATGAGCAGGGGTGTTCCTATGATGCTTGCAGGGGATGAATTCGGAAATACTCAGTTCGGAAATAATAACGCTTACTGTCAGGATAACGAAATCTTATGGCTTGACTGGTCAAATCTCGAAAAGAATAAAGACCTTTTCAACTTTGTAAGCAATATGATTAAATTCAGATTAAGTCACCCTGTTCTTCGAAATCCCAGCTATGAAACACCAAAGACCGAACTCGGTTACCCCGAAGTTTCATGGCATCAGACAAGGGCATGGCAACTTGATAAAAATTCATCATCACATACTCTCGCAGTGATGTTTGTCGAAACATCGCATAAGTATCATACGGATGAAGATACATTTATATACTGTATCATGAACACAATCTGGGAAACGAAATCATATCAGTTGCCCGAACTTCCTTTAGGTTTCGGCTGGCATGTCATTGCCGATACAGCAAGGGATGAAAACAGTTTTATCGAAAAACCCGAACATTATCGTGGAGGAGATATTTCTGTACAGTCGAGAAGCTGTGTTATACTTGTCGGAAAGAAAATTTCAGAAGAACTCAGACAGACTATCGACTACGCAGACGGAGAAGTGTAGAAAGAAATTTTATGAAAGAAGGTGGAAAGATGGATTATATCGTTGTTGATGCAAAACCTCAGGCGTTTGAAGACGTAATGGAATTTATATTTACAAAAATAAAAGACGAAGATAATCTTTATCCTTCTGCCGAAAGAGTTATAAAAGACCTTCGTCTTGCTACCGAGGAAATTTTTATAAACATAGTTTCTTATGCCTATGACGGAATAAAGGGTGAAGTCAGAATAGGCGCAGAGGTTTCAGACGGTGAAATTGCGATAAAAATTTCAGATAAGGGAATTCCATTTAATCCTCTCGAAAAAGAAGAGCCCGATATAACATCGGGCATCGAAAACAGAAAAGTCGGAGGACTTGGAATTTACATAGCAAAGCGTATGATGGATGAAACTTCTTATGAAAGAAAAGGTAATGAAAACATCATAACTATGAAAAAAAGGATTTCTCTTATGTCAAAAGTCATGGCATAGAATAAAGGCTGTCTTTATAAAGACAGCCTTTTCTTTACATTATCAGACTTGCGATAAGCCCTATAATTCCACCTAAAAGAGATGGGATACCAACTATCAGGAGAATAAGATATGTTATCTTATATCCCTTTCCTGATGAAAGTGATGCTCTCATAGGATTTTCTGCATCATAATAAACAATAACTTCTTTTCCGATGCATTTTTCAACAGCACCCTTGTTATATCTTACACCTTCGGCCCTTTCATATGTAACACCGTCAACTGTGTATTCAAAAACCTTGTGGAACATATTTCTCGGTGTGCTTGTTGTATGTGTTCCCGAAGGAACGGTATATACACCTATTCCTGTTTCGCCGATTTCAAACCGTGCGGGTCTTGACCCTACTTTTACATTCATTCCGCCCATTTCAACGCCTTTGTCACCGCGCTCTGCGTTGAATTCAGCGGCATTCCATGTCATACCTGTGATTTTTCCTGTTACACTGTGAGAAGTTTTTGAGGCGAGGTTTCTACTTATGAGAAGAAAGATGATTCCCACTAAAACAGCGGCAAATCCTATCGACAGAAAAACTATTGAAACAACAAGCAAAGCTATTGATACACCCATAATAAAATCTCCTTAAATAAGTTCAGAGTAGTTGCCGAGGAATTTGAAATCTGTTGTGTCTTTTTCGAGATGAATGAGAAGCGAATTTATTCTTTCGTCAGCCATTGTTCCTTCAAAATCAAGATAGAAAACAACATCAAAATTTCCTTCGTGGCGTGGTCTGCTTTCGATTTTGAGAAGATTGAGTCCTAAAACAGTAAACTTTGTAAGCAGTCTGTAAAGACTTCTTTCTTCGTTAGGGATAGCAAGCTGAACAGAGATGATATCTGCATTTTCTTCGACTGCAAAGTTTTTTGAAATGCATATGAATCTTGTGAAGTTTGTTTCATAATCAGAAATGTTTTCCTGGATTATATCAAGATCATAAAGTTTTGCACATTCAGGCGAACATATAGCAGCGATTTTTTCATCGCTTTTTGAAACAAGTTCGGCAGCAGAAGATGTGCTTTCATAATTTATCGGTGTAAGTCCCTTGCTTGCTATGAAATCAGAACACTGCATAAGTGCCTGAGGGTGAGAATAAACCTTTTCAATTCCTGTTATGTCAGTTCCTTTTGCAGCAAGACAATGTCTTATGCTTACCCTTATCATTTTGTTTATGTAAACATTGTATTTACGCATAAGGTCATATGTCTGTGTTATAGAGCCTGTACTCGAATTCTGCAAAGGAATAACACCGAAATCCATTTCACCATCGCATACGGCTTTGAAAACATCTTCAAATTCAGAATAGAAAGAAAGTTCTTTTTCTTTTCCGAAAATCTTTCTTGCAGCCTCTTCGGAGTTAGAGCCTTTAACACCGAAACATCCTGCTTTTGCAGAAGAATTTATTTCAAGAGGCTTTTTTTCTATGAATGTAACGCCCTTGTTTATCTCGTTCTGCTGAAAACTCTTGCTTATATCCATTATGTTGGTGAATAAAAGAGAAACACTGTCTTTGTATTTTTCATCAGACATAGATTTTACCCTGTCTATAATTTCCTGTTCTCTTGATGACTGCATAACGCCTATGTTGTTTTCTTTCTTGTATCTCGCAACATCAAGGCAGAGTTCCATTCTTTTTATGAATTTATCGAGTATTTCGTTGTCGATAACATCAATCTGCTGACGCAGTCCGTTTAAATCCATATATAAAAATCCTTTCATAAAAAATACCACAAAAAACATTATACATCATTTTTTTATGGATTTCAATAGAAAAGCCACTCTGTAAAAAGAGTGGCTTTATCTTTATTAAAGGTTGTAATACTTATCAAATTCAGCAGGATGAGGAATGTTTGCAAGTTCACGACATTCTGCACGTTTTGTCTTGATGAAGTTCTTGAGAAGTTCTTCGGGGAATACACCACCTGCTGTGAGGTAGTCGTGATCCTTTTCGAGAGCATCAAGTGCTTCTTCGAGAGATGTGGGAAGTCCCTGAAGTTTAGCCTTTTCTTCATCTGAAAGATGGAAGAGGTTTACGTCATAAGGTCCCCAGCCGTTTTCATGGGGGTCAATCTGATTCTTGATACCATCAAGACCTGCCATAAGAATAGCAGCATAGCAGAAATATGGGTTACATGTAGCGTCGGGGTTTCTGAGTTCGAAACGACGCTTGTTGGGAGTTTTTGCATAAGCAGGGATACGGATAACAGCAGATCTGTTTGATGTAGCGTATCCGACTGTAACGGGTGCTTCGTAACCGGGAACAAGTCTCTTGAATGAGTTTGTGCTGGGGTTAGTAAGAGCACAGAGTGAGTGGATGTGCTTTAAAAGTCCACCCATGAACCAGTGAGCTTCTTTACTGAGATGAGCATAACCGTTGTCATCTGAGAATACAGGCTCGCCGTCTTTAAGAAGAAGCATATGAACGTGCATACCACTTCCTGCTTCGCCATAGATGGGCTTAGGCATGAATGTTGCTGATTTGCCGTATTTGAGGGCTGTGTTGTGAATTATGTATTTGATCATCATTGTAGCGTCAGCCATTTCTGACATTTTTCCGAGCTGAGGTTCGATTTCAAACTGACCTGAAGCAGCAACTTCGGGATGATGATAGTTAATAGCAATTCCTGCATCGCGCATATGCATGCACATTTCACTTCTGCATTCATAAGCGATGTCGAAAGGCTTTGCAACGTGATATGCCTTCTGTTTGGGAATAACAACGCCTGTTCCTTCGGTAGCGCTGTTCCAGTATGACTGCTGTGCGTCAACAGCTGCGCCAACGCTTCTTGGTGAAACTTCCCAGCCTACATTATCGAAAAGATAGAATTCGAATTCGGGAAGAATAAGCATTGTATCAGCAACGCCACTGTCCTTCATATACTGTTCTGCAGCGAGAACAATGTTACGGGGATACTGTGCGAGAGGACGGTTTTCAGGGTTGTCGATAATCATCGCATTACCTGTCATTGAAAGTGTGGGGATTGAACAGAAGGGGTCGATGAGCGCTGTATCGGGATCGGGAATAAATACCATATCGCTCTTTTCAACTACTGCATAGCCATAGTTTGAAGCATCAAAACCGATACCACTCTTCATTGTGTCTTCTGAAAAATTCTGTGCAGGGATAGTAACGTGACGATACTGACCATTGATGTCAACCATTTTGAAGTCAACCATTTCAATACCGTTTTCACGGATCATATCCAGGATATCCTGAACGCTTTTGCTCATAAGTATACACCTCTGAAATTCAAATTGATAAATTAATAATACACTAATTTAATCCAAATGACAATATTTTTAATAAAATTTTTTGGAATTTTTTATGAGGGAAAAAGAAAACGCCTGTTAAAAAACAGGCGTAGGTTTATTCTTCGACTTTTACAATATCTATGGCAGATTCAAGGAGAATGTTCACAAGCTCGTTTCTTGAACGATTTGTTTTTGCCGAAAGATTATCGAGCTTTTCGAGAAGTTCGTCTTTCATTCTGACCGAAATCACTTTGCAACCATCTTCGCCTTTCTGCGCTTTTTTCTTTATCTTTATTTCGTTCTGCATAACAAAATCTCCTGTATTTATGATTATACATTTATTTTAACTTGACATTCCGATAAATAGTATATTATAATTGTAACTACAAAATACACTACAAAATATATTTTCAAAAGGAGATTTGTTATGAAACTCAAAAAAATATTACTTGTAATAACTGCGATGAGCGTAATGCTTTGTGGATGCTCGAAGGCTGAGCCTTCTTCTTCCGATAACAACAACGGCAATAACGATGTTACTGTATCAGAAGAAACGACAGAAAACAATGTTGACGGAGAAAATATCTCATACGGCGATGGCATCTCAGACGAAGATAAAGTTCTTGATATTTTTGAAAATATCAGACTTTCATACGAAGGATTTTCCCCGAACATATCGGTCAGCGTTGACACAAGCAAGATGAGAGGTTTTCTTCAGGATAATGTTACATATACAGTAAAGCCTGACAGTGGACTTAAAAACGGCGACAAGGTAATCGTTACTGCGATGTATAACAACAGTGTTATGAAATCTCACGATTATGTTGTAAAAAAAGATGTTCTCGAAATGACAATCGATGGTAAGGAAGTTTCGGCAGAGGATATTATTGTAATCGATGGCGAAATGCTTAAATATTATTCGGTAATCTATGCAGAACCATCTTTTACAGATGACACGATTCTTATGGGTGCAAGTTGTAGTATGGGGACAAAAGAATATAAAGGAGCCATATTGCCACCGGAGTTATGTATTCAGTATAATCGTGATGAATACAAAAAGGTAGGAGAAAATTTTGTTGTAACTGTTGAATCATATAATAAAGAGTATGCACAAGAAAACGGATATGTTATAGAAGAAGGTGCAAGTTTCGAAGTGCCTGTATGGAATCCGAACGAAAGAAATAACGAAGGATTTATGTGGTACGAAGAAGACGGAACAGAAAAATATAGTTATAATACACCTGATTTTTAACCTCCCCTTATAATATATTCAAAAACCAACCCCCACTCGAATGAGTGGGGGTTTAATCTGTCATTAACCGAACAGGGTATCCGTAATAAGCATAACGCAGAAACCAATGAGAAGTGCATAGGTAGCAGGTCTTTCGTTGCCGTGTGCGTGTGTTTCGGGTATCATTTCATCGCTTATGATATAAAGCATTGTTCCACCTGCAAAACTCAGCGCAAACGGAAGAATTGCCGTTGATACGCTTACTGCGAAATATCCGATGAAAGTTCCGATAACTTCTATAAGGCCCGTTACAGATGCAAATAAAAATGTTTTCGAGGGCTTTATTCCTGCTGAAAGCATAGGCGCTATGATAACCATACCTTCGGGAATGTTCTGTAAAGCGATGCCTCCTGCGATGATAAGCGCCTGAGAGATATCTCCCGAGCCGAAACCTACACCTGCGGCTATTCCTTCGGGAAGGTTGTGTATTGCGATAGCGATGACAAAAAGCAATACCTTGTGTGCTTGTGAGTTATGTTCGTATTTTGTGTCCGAGCCTGCGAGTCTATGAAGATGAGGAACTAATTTGTCTATCAGGTTAAGACATATCGCACCCACAAAAATCCCTGCTATTGTTGTGAGTATTCCGTATTTGCCACCATATTCGAGAGAGGGGAGTATCAGTCCCAAAACCGAAGCAGAAAGCATTACTCCTGCTGCAAATGAAAGAACAATATCTGAAAATTTGTGGGATATATTTTTGAATATAAAACCCAATACAGAGCCGAAAACAGTTGCAGCTCCGACGCCGATGGCAGTAAGTAAAACTACGCTCATATATTCCTCCTGACAATAAAACATATTTATATCTTACTACATATTATACCATAAATTCAGATGTGCGACAAGTTGTGTTCTGTATTTACTTGACAGAATATTTGTGATATAATTTTTATGGTATAGCTTTTAATACATAACGGAACGGGAGTGGTATTATGCCGGGTGGACCCAGAAGACAAAGTTTTCTTACAGAAGAAGAAAAGAAAAATCGACCGAAAATTACAAAAGACTTACTCAAACGGATATTTTCCTATCTGAAACCTTATTGGAAACAGATGCTTGTTGTTATAACAGCAATTATCATTTCATCTGTTCTCAATATGATGCCATCAGTCCTTACGGGTAAAATCATCGATGAAGGTCTTATCGGACAGAATATGCAGAAACTTATCCTGTTCATCCTGCTTTCACTCGGAGTAACTCTCGGCGCCAATTTTATCGGTGTTCTTGAAAGTTATATGAATACATGGATAGCACAGCATATTACATATGATATGCGTAATAAAATGTATCTTCATCTTCAGAAAATGTCCCAGCGTTTTTTCACATCCAATAATCAGGGTGATATAATAACCCGAATGACAAGCGATATTTCAGGTGTTCAGCAGATAATTACAAATACACTCACAAGTATTCTTTCAAATTCAATAACTCTGATTGTCGCACTTGTTATTATGTTCCGTCAGAGCTGGATTATGGCACTTGTGGGAATTGCTGTTGTTCCTTTATTCATAATTCCTACAAGAAGCGCAGGCAAAACGAGATGGTCTATAACTGCCGAGTCGCAGGAGTGCAGTGATGAAATAAACGGAATACTCAACGAAACCATGTCTGTAAGTGGACAGTTATTGATAAAATTATTCGGCAGGGAAGAGGCTGAATATCAGAAATACGAAAAGGCAAGCAGGCGTATGGTTAAACTCAATATACGCGAAGGAATGGCAGGAAGATGGTTCCGTGTTGCGCTCAGTACATTTTCAAGCATAGGACCTATGCTCATCTATCTTGCAGGTGGTATTCTGATGATGAAATTCGACAGTACGATTACTGTCGGCGATATTACCGTTCTTGTTGCACTTCTCGGAAAAATGTATGGTCCTGTAAATCAGCTTCTCAACATTCAGGTTGACTGGATACGTTCTATGGCTATGTTTACCCGTATTTTTGAATATTATGATATGCCTGTTGAGATAGAGTCGCCACCCGATGCAATAGTTCCTGAAAACAGGGCAAAGGGTGAGGTTGAATTCAAAAATGTCGGATTTTATTATGAAGAAGGCAGACATATACTCAGAGATATAAATTTCGACCTCAGATATGGTGAATGTGTTGCTATTGTAGGACCTTCGGGTTCGGGAAAAAGTACGCTCATAAATCTTATACCGAGATTATGGGATGCAACAAGCGGAACAGTTACATTCGATGATATTGATGTAAAAAAACTCGATCTTACATATCTTCGTCAGAATATAGGAATAGTGAGTCAGGAAACATATCTTTTCAACGGAACAATACGCGACAACCTTCTTTATGCAAAGCCAGATGCTACCGAGGAAGAACTGATAGACGCCTGCAAACAGGCAAATATCTATGATTTTATCGAAAAGCAGGAAACAGGGCTTGATACTGTTGTGGGAAATCGTGGGCTCAAACTTTCAGGTGGTGAAAAACAGCGTATTTCAATAGCAAGGGTTCTTCTGAAAAATCCTTCGCTTATGATTTTCGATGAGGCAACATCGGCACTCGACTCGATTTCTGAACAGAAAATTCAGGATGCCATAAAGCCTCTTATCGAATCAAGAACGAGTATTCTTATCGCACACAGACTTTCGACAATTCTGGCTGCTGATGAAATTCTCGTAATCAATGACGGGGTTATTGCCGAGAGAGGAACTCACGATGAACTTATAGAACTCGGTGGAGTATATACAAAACTTTATGAAACACAGTTCTGCAAAACCGATGACGATATAGATTCCTTTGATTATACAGAAGGCGAAGAATAAATTAAAAACCACTCATAATTCTATGAGTGGTTTTTGTTGTCTGCGCTCCTCTGAAAATCTCTCGGGTTCATCATCCTCAGGAAAAAACAAAAACACCCACATTTCTGTGAGTGTTTCTTAATTGTCTGTCTTGTACAAAATAGATGAATCAGAATTATTGTTTTTAATAATCCTCAGGCAGTAAAAAAACAATGTGCTTATCTTCTGCTTTTACCCAGAATTTTTTGCCGTTGTACCTAAAAATCTGCATTTCATCTGTAACTCCTTTTTCAGCTTTTCCCAGAATAATCGACAGGCATTCATATGCAATCCAGACCGCTAATTCCGGAGTGTGGAAAATACTTATGTATGCTTTGGTGAAATACAGATTGTTATAGAGTGAATACCAGTCTGTTAAATCCTCACGAGCCGGCTCTTTGTATCTTAACCTGCTATTGAAAACTTTCACTTCATCCTTAAGCAGTGAAGGTCGGAATGCCTGCTCGTAAAGCGATACAGCCTCTTTGAGAGGCAATTGCTTCTCGTTATAAAGTAATGTTATAGGCATAGCTACACCACCTTGTTAAGATATGGAAGCACTTTCTCGGCTCTTTTCTTTCTCGGAATACAGCTATCGGTTTTCCCGTCAGGGAAAAACTTCATCCATTTTTTCTCATCTTCCTGAGAACATCCTTCTCTTTTTATCAATGTACAAGCCATCGACCTGCAAATAGTTGAAGTTCTACCTCTGATGTTACTTTTTGTTGGATATTTGAAATTATTGATTTTAAATTTTTTGTCTTTAATCATAAATACACTCCTTATTTTTGTCAGTTCTATAATTTTTTCTAAAAAAGTTGAGTATATAGAGTTAAGAGATGGGAGAATAGATAAAAATAAAAAAGAAAAGCTGCATAAAATGCAGCTCTTCTTTCCGTTGGTTGCGGGAGCCGGATTTGAACCGACGACCTTCGGGTTATGAGCCCGACGAGCTACCGAGCTGCTCCATCCCGCGATATAAAATTTTTGAGTGCTTATTTATTATATCACTATGAAAACCTCTTGTCAATACCTAATTTCAAAAAAATCGAAAAATTTTAAAGGGAGTGCCACGAAAAGCACTCCCTCAATGGTTTTATCCTCTTGCACGGCAGAATTTTCCGATATATCTATCGATAGAGTCATCAACGATAGCGACTGCCTTCTCTCTTCCGAGAATTTCGTCGATAGCAGTTTCTTTTCCTTCAAGCGTCTTATAAACTTTGAAAAAGTGTGACATTTCATCGAAGATGTGAGTAGGAAGTTCGCTGATATCTTTATAGCTGTTATATGTCGGGTCTTCAAAGGGAATAGCGATTACCTTATAGTCGGGGTCACCGTTGTCAAGCATACAGATAACCCCTATCGGATAGCATCTTACAAGTGACATGGGCGCTATGATTTCAGAACAGAGAACAAGAACATCGAGAGGGTCTCCGTCCTCTGCAAAACTTCTCGGAACAAATCCGTAATTAGCAGGGTAGTGCGTCGATGTATAAAGTATTCTGTCGAGCTTTAAAACGCCTGTTTCCTTGTCGAGTTCGTATTTGATTTTACTGCCTTTTGAGATTTCTATAACTGCATAGAAATCGTCTTTCATTATACGGTCGGGTGATATGTCGTGCCAGATGTTCATTTTTCATTCTCCTTTAATTGTCAAAATATTTATCAAGCATACTATGCTTTATATCATAGAGTTTCTGCGAAAGGTCAACATAATATTCATGGGGATTTTCAAAACGCTTTACTTCATCCCAGATAGTTTCGAGTTGTGTTTCGCAGTATTTTTTCAGTTCGTCGGCTGTGTAATCGGGATAGATACATTCACCGTTTCTGAAAATTTGTTTCTGTAATTTTTTCGCTGTGAAATTCTTTACAGTCTTTTTCTTGAATGTCTGAATAGGGTCGAAAATCACATAAGGTTTGCTGTCATCAATCACCTCATCGGCGAGTGTGATAACATCGGCGATAGCTTTTCCAGTTTCATTATCAAAAAGTCGCCATACAGCCTTGTGCGCGGGATTTGTGATTTTTCCGACATTTTCAGAAATCTTTATTCTCGGAACAAGTTCGCCGTTTTCTTCAATAGCGGAAAGCTTATAAACTCCACCGAAAACAGGCTCTGATTTTGATGTTACAAGTCGTTCACCGACGCCGAAAGTATCAATCTTAGCGCCCTGTATCAGAAGGTCTCTTATGATGTATTCATCGAGTGAGTTTGAAGCAACGATTTTTACATCGTCAAGACCGGCGTCATCAAGCATTTTTCTTGCTTTTTTTGAGAGATATGTTATATCTCCACTGTCTATTCTTATTCCTCCACCCTTATAGCCTTTTTCTCTGAGTTCCTTGAAAACTGTTATAGCGTTCGGAACTCCTGATTTGACTACATTGTATGTGTCAACGAGGAAAGTTGAGCTATCGGCATAAACCTTTGCATAAGCCCTGAAAGCGTCAAGCTCTGTCGGGAACATCTGAACCCAGCTGTGCGCCATTGTTCCCATAGCAGAAACGCCCATATCCTTGTCAGCGATAGCACATGCTGTTCCTGCACATCCACCGATATATGCAGCTCTTGCACCGTATATCGCACCGTCATACCCTTGTGCTCTTCTTGAACCGAATTCCATAACGGGTCTGCCGTCTGCTGCTCTGACAATTCTGTTTGCCTTTGTTGCGATAAGGCTCTGGTGATTTATCGATAAAAGCACCATTGTTTCAATGAACTGTGCCTGAATAACGGGGCCTTTGACAGTAACAATCGGTTCGCCGGGGAAGATAGGTGTTCCCTCGGGAACAGCCCATACATCGCAGGAAAATTTAAAGGTTTTAAGATACTCTAAAAATTCTTCACAGAAGAGATTTTTGCTTCTTAAAAATTCTATATCGTCATCATCAAAATAAATGTTTTTGAGGTATTCAATCATCTGACCGACACCTGCCATTATGGCAAATCCACCCTTATCGGGAACGCTTCTGAAAAACATATCAAAACAAGCTGTTTTATCAGCAATTCCATTTTCGAAAAAACCGTTTGCCATGGTGATTTCATAAAAGTCGACAAGCATTGTAAGGTTGCGTGAATTCATATTTATCACTCCGCAGTATTTATTTTTCTGATAATTTCAATGCCGCTGTTTTTCATTATTTTAAGCGACATTAAATTCATAAGATTCTTGTTGTGCATAGGTGCACCGTAAGTGTCAACACAGTCTACGGGAACTATAACTCTCACTTTCTTGCCCTTCGCGTTTGCGTTTACTTTCAAAGCGAGCGCGAACTGAAG
>JAZNQY010000052.1:0-5562 GCA_045590375.1 Oscillospiraceae bacterium
CGTTCCCGACCATTATGTTTTAAACCTCGCTGCCGACCAGAATTACGAACGTTTCTATAAGCAGGAAATCGCACTAAGAAAAGCACTCATATATCCACCTTTCTGCGATATATGCGTTGTCGGATTTTCTTCACTCATAGAAAAAGATGCCGAAAACGCATCGAAAATCTTTGCCGATGAAATGGCAAGACAGCTTTCTGAAATAACTCCCGATTTCCCGATGAGAGTTTTAGGACCCTCAAAAGCAATACTCGGAAAAATAAACGGAAAATATCGCTATAAACTGATTATAAAAACAAAGAACACAAAGTGTTTCAGAGAGTATATCAGCAAAGTTTATGCGCGGATGTTTGAATATAAAAACTTCTCCAATGTTTCAATTTATATTGATATAAACGGAGATATAGGTCTTTAACACGGAGGAATAAAAATGGCTATAAGAAATATCGTTAAAAAAGGCGATGACATCTTAAACAAGAATTGTAAACCCGTAACCGAATTCAATGAAAAATTATGGGCACTTCTCGATGATATGCACGAAACTCTGAAAGAGTCAAACGGTGCAGGTCTTGCAGCACCACAGGTTGGTATAATCAGAAGAATTGCACTTATTCTCATTGAAGACGGTGAACCCTATCTCGAACTCATAAATCCCGTTATCATAAAGAAAACAGGCAGACAGCGTGAGATTGAAGGATGTCTTTCATGCCCCAATGTTTTCGGGTATGTTAAAAGACCTAAAAAGTGCGTTGTTAAAGCACAGGACAGAAACGGAAACTTCTTTGAGGTTTCTCTTTCAGACCTTTCATGCAGGGCAGCCTGCCATGAAATCGACCACTTAAACGGTCATCTTTTCACAGAACTTGTCGATGAATATGTCGACCCCGATGAAATGGAATAATTTTTACGGAGGAAGAATATGAACATAGTTTTTATGGGAACTCCCGATTTTGCCGTTCCCTGCCTTAAAGCACTCATAGACAGCGATAATAAAGTAACGGGAGTTTTCACACAGCCCGATAAACCAAAGGGAAGAGGCTATAAACTCACACCCCCTCCCGTAAAGGTTTTAGCAGAAGAAAATAATATCCCTGTTTTTCAGCCCACAAGCCTTAAAAAAGGTGAAGACGCCGAAAACGCACTTAAAACTTTAAAGGAACTTTCTCCCGACCTTATAGTAGTTGTCGCTTACGGAAAAATCCTTCCCAAAGAAGTTTTAGATGTTCCGAAACTTTACTGTATGAATGTCCACGCTTCACTTCTTCCTAAATATCGTGGCGCAGGCCCTATTCAGTGGAGTGTTTTAAACGGCGAAAAAGAAACAGGCGTAACAACAATGCTTATGGCAGAGGGACTTGACACAGGCGATATGCTGATGAAAAAGTCAACAGAAATAGGCGAAAACGAAACTGCTTCAGAACTTCATGACCGTCTTTCTTTAATAGGCGCAGAACTTTTAATCGAAACTATTGATGCTATAAATAAAGGGGAAGTAACACCCGTAAAACAGAACGACGACGAAAGTTCATATTCTCCTATGCTTACAAAGGATATGTGTCCCATTGATTTCAGTAAAACAGCAAGAGAAATCCATAACCAGATAAGAGGACTTTCAGACTGGCCCTGTGCAACCGCGATTATGGGTGAAAAGCGTATAAAAATCTATAAATCCCATATCGTAGAAAACGTTAAGGGAACCGTGGGCGAAATCGTTGATGCCGATAAATTCATCGTTTGCTGTGGTGATAATAATGGCATAGCTGTTGATGAAATTCAGGCAGAAGGTGGAAAGAGAATGAAAACTGCCGATTATTTAAGAGGAAACAAGATAGAAAAGGGAACAAAACTCTCATAATTTTACGGAGGTAGAATTTCTATGCCGTCAGCAAGAAATGTCGCTGTAAAACTTCTTTTGCGTGTCGAAAAAGGTGCATATTCAAATATCATTCTCGATAATGAACGCTCTTTTTCTGACCTTTCGGATACCGACAAGAAATTCACAAGCCGACTTTTTTACGGAACAATCGAAAGAAAAATAACTCTTGTTTATATTATTTCTTCTTATCTCAGTAACCTCATTTCAAAACTCGATAAAGAAATTCTTATGATTTTAAGAACAGGCATTTATCAGCTCCTTTATATGCCGTCCGTTCCTGATAACGCAGCAGTCAACGAAAGCGTTAAACTCGCGACCGAATTTTCAAAGTCAAGCGCAAAGGGAATGGTAAATGCAATTCTTCGTAATTTCATAAGAAACGATAAAACTTTTTCTTTGCCGGAAGATGAAATTTCTTCTCTTTCAGTTAAATATTCAGTTCCTTCTGAACTTATCTCAAAGTGGATAAAAGACTACGGCAAAGAAGAAACAGAAAAAATTCTCGAAGGCTTTTCTGCCGACGAAAATAATATTACAATGCGTGTCAATAATACACTCATTTCAGATGACGATTTTATTTCCGAAATGAAATCTATGGGAATCGAATGTATCAAATCCGAAATTCTCCCTCACTGCGTGATAACATCCTCTTTTTCGGGGATAGAAAATAATCCTCTCTATAAAAAAGGATATTTTCACGTTCAGGATATAGCATCACAGCTTTGCGCAAAAGCACTCGGTGCTAAGAGTGGAGAAACAGTTTTAGATGTCTGTTCTGCCCCTGGAGGAAAAACATTTACCATAGCAGAAATCATGGAAAACAATGGAGAAATCTTCGCTTTCGACCTTCACGAAAATCGTGTTAAACTTATAAAAAACGGAGCAGAAAGACTTTCTCTTACATCTATAAAACCAAGGGTAGCAGACGCTACTGTATTTGACGAAACAATACCAATGGCAGATAAGATTTTGTGCGATGTTGTCTGCGCAGGCTACGGGGTTATTTCAAAAAAGCCCGAAATAAAATATAAACCTTTAAAAGAAACAGAACGCCTTCCCGAGATACAGCTGAAAATTCTTCAGAACGCATCAAAATATCTCAGAGTCGGTGGAGAACTTGTTTATTCAACCTGTTCTCTTTCAAAGGACGAAAACGATAACGTAATAGATAAATTTTTAGAAAATAATAAAGACTTTGAGGGTGTCCCCGTTTTATCAGAAATGGGTGAACCTTTCGGGAATTATAAAGCAACAATCTTCCCCTATCACTTCGGGGGAGACGGATTTTTCATCGCAAAGATAAGGAGGGTAAGGTAGATATGGAAAAACTTGATATTCTTTCTATGAGCCTTTCAGACCTTGAAACCACACTTCTTGATATGGGCGAAAAAAAGTTCCGTGCAAAGCAGGTTTTCGAGTGGCTTCATATAAAAAGAGTATCCGATTTTTCTCTTATGACAAACCTTTCTTCCGACCTTCGCTTAAAACTTTCCGAAAATTTTCAGATAACCGAACTTAAAATAGTCAGAAAACTCTGTTCTGAGATTGACGGAACAATAAAATATCTTTATGAACTTTCTGACGGAAACCATATAGAAACCGTTCTGATGGATTATCACCACGGCGACAGCATCTGCATCTCAACTCAGGTAGGGTGTAAAATGGGCTGTAAATTCTGTGCCTCAACAATAGCAGGTTTCAAAAGAAATTTAACTCCATCCGAAATGCTTTCGCAGATTTATACTGCCGAAAAGGACAGTGGCAGAAAAATCTCAAGTATAGTTATGATGGGAATAGGCGAACCTCTCGATAATTACGATAATGTAATAAAATTCTTAAACCTCGTTTCTTGTCCTGAGGGTAACAATATGAGCCTTCGACATCTTTCTCTTTCAACATGTGGACTTGTAAACAGAATAAACGACCTTTCAGAGCATAAATTCGGGCTTACATTGTCTATTTCTCTTCACGCTGCCAATAATAAACAGCGTAGCGAAATTATGCCCGTCAATGATAAATATGATATAAACGAACTTATTTCTGCTTGTAAGAACTACATAAAGAAAACGGGCAGAAGAATTTCTTTTGAATATGCACTTATAAACGGTGTCAACGACAGCAGAGAAACTGCAAACGAACTCATTTCTCTCCTTCGGGGAATGAATTGTCATGTAAACATCATCCCCGTTAATAAGATTAAGGAAAGAAACTATAAAACCGACACTTCATCGGTAAGAAAATTCCAGCATTACCTTGAAGAAGGCGGAATAAACGCAACAGTAAGAAGAACTCTCGGAAGCGATATAAACGCAGCCTGTGGACAGCTTCGCAGAGAGTATGAAATATAGTGAAAGGAAGTGACCGGAAATGAAGGTAACATCAGCGACCAATATAGGTCCCCGAAAAGAAAATCAGGACAGAGTATATACAACAACTCTCCCCGATGGTTCAGTCCTTGCGATTTTATGCGATGGCATGGGTGGAGAAAATGCAGGTGGATTTGCATCAGAAACAGCTGTCGGCATCATCAAGAAAAGAATGATTTTCGGTTATTCCGAAAACTTTGACTCAAACTCTATAAGAAATGTTCTTATTTCTTCCGTTTCAGCAGCAAATGCGGCAGTTTTTGCAGCATCCGTTGAAGACGAAGAGAAAAAGGGAATGGGAACTACCTGCGTAATAGCGTTTGTAAGAAACGGCGTAGCGCATATAGTAAACGTGGGCGACAGCCGTGCCTATTTCATCACAAAAAATGTTATGGAACAGATTACAAAAGACCATACAGTAGTAAGATTTCTTCTCGATAGTGGTGAGATTTCCGAAGAAGAAGTAAAAAATCATCCTCAGAGAAACTATATAACAAGAGCAGTAGGAACAGCCTCGGTTGTCGATATAGATTATTTTGAAAAGAATATCGTTGACGACGGAAAACTTCTTCTCTGTTCAGATGGCCTGTCGAGTTATTGCAGTGATGATGAAATTTTCACAGTTGTCAATAACGGCAATATCGAACAGAATGCAGAAGACCTCATAAACCTCGCTTTACCCAAAACAAGAGATAATATATCTATTGCATTGATAAGCAATTTGTGATATAATATTTTATTGAGTTACACTTTTATTATTTTTTCGTAGGAGTGAAAATGATGGACAGAAATATCGGCAGGAAGTTGGACGGACGCTATGAAATAACCGAACTTATCGGTATCGGTGGCATGGCTGACGTTTATAAAGCGATAGATATTATCGACGACCGTGTCGTTGCCGTTAAAATCCTCAAGACAGAATTTTCGAACGATGAGGAATTTTTAAGAAGATTCAGGAACGAATCGAAGGCTATCGCTGTTTTGTCGCATCCCAATATAGTAAAGATTTACGATGTAGGATTTACAGAAAAAATCCAGTTTATCGTAATGGAATATATTGATGGCATTACTCTTAAAGAGTTTATGGAACAGCAGGGAATTTTAAAGTGGAAAGACGCAATCCATTTCGTCATCCAGATTCTCCGTGCTCTCCAGCATGCTCACGACAGAGGAATAGTTCATCGTGATATAAAGCCACAGAACATTATGCTTTTCCCTGACGGAACAATAAAGGTCATGGATTTCGGCATAGCAAGATTTGCAAGAGAAGAGGGCAAAACTCTCTCTGATAAGGCGATCGGTTCTGTTCATTATATCAGC
>JAZNQY010000053.1:0-15845 GCA_045590375.1 Oscillospiraceae bacterium
GAATATGTTGATGCAAATGGTAATATAAGAGTGGAGTAGATATAAGTATGAGTACTTTAAAGGAAAAAATCAAGGAATTAGATTCTTTACTTGTTGAAAAATTAAGTGTCTATGAATTTAAGAGAAAATCGAGACTTATATTTTACAGAAAAGTGGGCGATTGTATACAACATATTTGTTTTGTTGAGACAAAGATAAGAGGCGTAGATCAAATACATATTGCTGTAACTGTAGGTTTCACATATGTCGAATTAAATAAACTTATCTATTTTATTCAAAATGAAGAATATAAAGTAAGGGCAACATCGATTAATGATATGTCTGCACTTGTTGAAAATAATGAAATCTATAGATTTTATATTTCAGGAGATACTAACTTAATTCCTATAGTTAATGCTATAATTCGTGATATTAAAAAATACGCACTTGATTATCTTGATAGTTGCAACACTATGGAAAAATACCGAAAAGAGTTGATTGAAAGAAACGAAAAAGTGAGACTGGGGATTTATGGTTTAAAAAGACCTGAATGGAATTTACTTGCTTTGGAATTATTGCTTAATTATGATGGGTATAAGAAGATACTTGAGGAATATGAAACTGATTTTAAATCAAATCATCCGTTTTTTCTGCCTTCAGAAGAATACATAAAAAATATAGATATTAATAAAAAGGAGTTTTTAAAATGAGTCGTGATTTAAGTTTCTGGAAAACAAAAAGAACAGCAGAGATGGGAAACAGTGAAATTTATTTGAAATTATCGAATGAAGAATATCTGGATTTTGTAGATGAGATTCCCGAAGAAAGAATAATCGGGGATTTCAAAAGAGTATTCAGCGATTGGTACGAGGATAATTTCTATTTTGAAAAAGGCGATGAGGCTTTTGATCTGATGGTAACTCCTCAGTTTGTACGCACTGATTGTTATGGAATGACAGAAGATAATATGAATAAAATAATTGATATACTTTACGAATATGGTTGTCCTTTATATGATTCCGTAATAGATGTCCGTTTTGATGAAAGTTAGTGTAACTGTTATTTTACCGACATAGCGACAGCGGCTTTTTGCTATGCAATAGGCGATGACGAAGAAGCACAGCAAATTCATAACACATCGAATATTATTGCGGTCAATGCAACAACACATACAAAGATCACAGGTTATTACAATACAACAACCTTCCGATTTACAAATGGATTAAGTGTGCGTGATTGGTTGGCAGGTCAAAGTTATGAATATCAATATGAATTTGGTCTTGATATATTAAGACAGTTTGGAGCGATTAATGAAAAAATATAGTAAGGAAGAAGTTTTAAAGCAATATGAGGAAAGCGGCAGAATAATGTACCAAGCTACTTTGGATGGGAATTATAAGGCAAATAACGAGGAAGGTAAGCGTTTGCTTAAGATTTTTAAATACTTTGAGACCAACAAAGAATTTGCTTGTGAATGTATAAAGGATATGTTAAATAGTGAGAATGTTGTAGTCAGAACAGACGCGGCTGCATACTGTTTAGCATTGAATGAAAATATTGATATTGCGATAGAAGTATTGTCTGAAATAAGTAGTAAAAAAGAGAATGGAATATTTGGCTTTAATGCAAAGATGACTTTAGATGTTTGGAAAAAACAAGGGTATTTAAGGATATATTAGTAAAAAGATGAGAAGCAACAATTGAATCGCCTCTGCCAGGAGAATACATATCTACACCAATATTTGAATAAAAAGAAAAGGAGATAAAATGGAACAAATATATTCTAATTTCGGAATTGCTATTATCAAAAAAGAAGGAAACTATTTTTTACAATATGATAGTGGAGAAATAGTTTCATCAATAAAAGAAATAAAAATATCAGAACAAGAAGCAAATGAATTACAAGAACAGATAGATGGGAATTCTATTTACAATTATATGATTAAAAACTTAAATGATAGAATATAGTTTTCTGTATATAAAATAAAGTATAGTTGAAATTTCGTTTGACGATCTAAAGCAATAGAAGAAAACAAGATAATAAGATTTTCTCATAATCCGAATTTGAATAAATATAAAAATTCATATATGTATTTGGGATGGAGTTATTTAAAAAATGAATGTCAATATACACATTTAATTCAGAAGGGAGAATATTGGTATGCAGTTAAATGATACGGAAAAAATGGCAATGGAAGTAGGAAAAGTTATCAAAAAAGTTTTTGGAGATGAAGAGTTAACAATAAATATTTTTGATATAGTGGATGATGCAAGACACCGACAATTTGCAATCAGTTTTCTGGCATATAATTATTTTGTAGTTGTTTTTAGCTATGAACGAGACCTTATTGGTTGTTGCATTGCACAGGCAGATAGTTATATTCCGCTTATTCCGGGGAATCATTGGTATTCAAGCGAATCGATGGAAGAATATTTTAATGCTGTGTCGGAAGAATTGAAACTTCGAATTCCCGATAAATACTTAAAAGCAAAAGGATGGCTTTAATATAAACAGATTTAATAGCCTTATGCGTTGAACATGGCGATGACGAAGAAGCTGTTGCCAGAACGGTTGGCGTTATTGCTGGAATGTGGGCAGGTGCTCCCAGATAATAGGAGGATATATCATGACAATACAAAGTAATACAATTATTCATCCGATACCTACTGATGAATTGTTAAAGGAAAAAGAAAGAAAATGGAGACTTATTTTGCCTATGGATTACAGAAATTTTATTATTAATTATAATGGCGGGATACCAAATGAAAAAATGTTTGAATGCAACGGGCATGGTTATGCTGTTACAAGATTTTTATGTGTTTTAAAAAATATTCGTGAAACTCAAGATGGTTGGTATGATATTAGCGTTGTAGAATCCCAGATAGGTGAACGTCTTACGGATAATGAAGATTTGATTGGAGTAGAAGTTTTGCCCATTGCTGAACTATTTGGGGGAGACTATGTATGTCTTGATTATAGAATTAACAAGGAAAATCCTTCTGTATGTGTATGGAATCATGAGGAATCAGACGATTTCGATCCCGTGACCTATAAAGTTACAGATTCGTTTGCTCAATTTATTGAAATGTTGAAATAAAAAACAGATAAACAGAGTATTCATAACATTTTAAAATATAAATATGTTATGAATGCTCAATTATGCCACAGCTCTTGAAGAACTCAGATTATTCAATGGTTATACAAAAGAAAGAGCCGCCGATATTTTAGCAGATCAGATAAAAAATGTTGCTGACGGGGTTGCGTTTGTTCTCGGAATAGCGGCTTGTTTTGTTGCGCCGGGGGTAGCCAACATACTTTTAAGTTATGGCATGGATATGGCGTCGGCTGCCTATGCTGAGCAAGTTTCAGGAGAAGTGCGAGCGGTTGTAGGGACAAAATTGCGCTCAGATAATACATGGGAGAATGTAGAGTTGCCAAGACTTATGGGAAATTCTAATGTAACTAAAATTACAATTATTGATCCCAAGACAGGTATAGAAACAGTCATTTTTGAAAGGTGAAATATAGTATGAAGATTACTGGAAGTAGAAATTATATAAAAATTGATTTAGAGAATGGTTATATAGCAAAGGCAGAAGGGGAGATGCTTGTAGGCAGGAAATTTGTAGTATATAAGGACACTATGAAATTTTGGGAAGCACCTCATGAAAAAGAAGAAATAACTTCAAATCAGATTGTAGAAATTATGAATGAGGTACAAAAAAGTACAAACGAAAATACAATACAACTGATTTTTGAATAAGGCAAGCAATAACAGAAGAGAACTCGTTGACGGAATAATCTCGGGGAAATATCTTCAGGTTGACGAAACATTGCTCGCCCTTAACGATGAATATGTTGAGGCGGTTATTGACGAAAACGGAAAGGTTGTTATAAAAAACTGGGTTTATGGCGAAAAATATGGTTATGGCGGATTATGCAGAAATTACAATTTTAATATAGGAATAACCGATTTTGCTAATCAAAGGTAGAAAGGAGCATGTATGAAAGTAATTAAAATAAAATTTGAATATGGTTGTTTTCCTGTGTGGATTTATAATGAAAATGATGAATTGGTAGAAAATGATTTGCCACCAAATTTAATAGGAGATATTGATATTGATCCTCAATTTGTTCGTATTCAAGAAATATATGATAGCTTATATTTGGACGATGGAAAAGAGTTTGAGTATATTGGATTTAAAGAGAATGAAGAGAGAAAAAGCTTTTTCAGAGAATTACTTTTGGCAATAAATCTTCTAAAAGATAAAGTGAATGACGAGTACATCATTGAGAATAATATGGAGTATTTAAAAAAATATATTAATTAAGTTAAATTAAATACAGTATCAGTGGCTTTTTGCTATGCAATAGGCGATGACGAATCAAGGCAGACCTGATATGAGCGAATTAGGCATATTCAGAATATTTGTACCAGGGGGAAATATATAAAATGTTATGTGAAAAATGCAAAACAAATATGATTCATGTTTGTAAAAATTCAGTACAAGGATGGTTATGTCCAGTTTGTGGGTGGGGAACATTGACAACATATATCGACGAAATATATCAAGATATGACGGAATATAGCATATACACAAAAAGTATTACGAATGTTGATAAAGATAAAATCAAAGTGATTGCTCATATATCAGGAGTTAATTATATTGTTGCTAAACAGATACTTGAAAAAGAAGGTGTTTGTATATTGAAAGCAAAAGCCATAGATATAAAAAAAGCAATATGTGAGTTAGAAAACGCAAACATACCATTTGAAGTGATTCCTGCATTTAATTACTGCTAAAAATCTATTTTAATTATACTGCAGTTTATAACAGACTTAACAATATTCTTCTTGATGCTTTCGAAATAACGACGAAGAAGCACAACAGCGAATTGTCGCAATGGCAATAATCGGAGCAAGAGGCTAATTATTTAAAAATAAGGAGAATGAAAATTATGGCAAAGATAAAAACACAAAATCAGTATTACATACGACTCGGGGAACTTATGAACGATATTATTCCTGAAGAATGGACAGAACTCGCGGTTTATATCGAGTTCCCTAAAACAAGACCTGTTTTCAAGGCTTTTTTCAGAAACGGCAAAGACGGGAGATTTCTCGAAATAAACGAAATTCCCGAAAAATATTCTGTTTCAAAAGAAACATTTGATGAACAATACAAAAATCTTTCTTCATTTTTTATGGACCTTCGTCGTGCATACGAAAAGGAATACAAGGGTAGGGATTGTAAGACCATAAGCCTTTTTGTTGTGGGCGGAGAAATTATTTCTGAATATGCAACTCCTATAAACGAAAAATATTCCTATGAAAAAAGACTTGCTATATGGAAATACAAAGAAATCGGCGTTATAGATAATGCGAATGATATAACTGCGATAGAAAAGCATTTCGGAAGTGTAAATAGAGGCGTTACACAGGGAGTAAAACGCAAGCCCTATAAGGATGTTAGCGTTTTGGATGAATTCAATGAGATTGGCGAAATTGTCGGAGATAAACTGAGCGAGCCTGGAAGATTGGGCGGACTTATCAGGGCATTTAACGCTTTGATGAGACTTTTGAGATAAAAGAATCCGCGTTTTAAGATTTTTACGCTTTTTAGGTTTCTGATAAAAACAAAAGCCCGATAAAATCGGGCTTTGGGCTATGATGTTATATCTTCTGTATCGGGCATAAATGCGACAGACAGTGTGAATTCTTTGTTTTCGCAGGAAATATTGAATTCTCCGCCATATTTTTTAACGGTGTTTCTTATGTTGTAAAGACCTATTCCGTGGATACTTTTATCTTCTTTCGATGTCTTTACCGAGTCATCTTCTATCTCTACATTTTCCGGAACGGGATTTTTTATGCTGATAATCTGAACACCTTTTGAATAACTGCAGTTTACGGATATTTTCCTGTCTTCATCACCGCTTATCTTTTCACAAGCTTCAATGGCGTTATCAATAGCGTTTGAAAGAATTATACATATATCCGTCGGAGAGATACCTTTATGTATGTATCCGTCAAAATCAATTTTTATACCGCTTTTATCTGCTTTTTCGGATTTATCATTCAGTATGGCGTTTGCTATGGTGTTGCCTGAGAAGAATTCTTTCGATGTGTTTATGTTCATTCCCGAAATCTTTTCAATGTATTCTCTCGCTTCATCGTATTCTTTCTTGTCGATGAGAGAACCTATGCAGATGAGATGATTTTTATAGTCGTGTCTGAAACTTCTGAGGTCGTTGTTGAGATTTCCGATTTTTTCGTAATATTCAATCTGAGTTTCAACCTGTTTTTCAAGTAATGACGATGTGTTCTGAAGATACGCTTTTGATATACAGTTGAATACGAGCGAAATGATAACTATCATAAGAATAACAAGTAATATAACCGTAGAAAATCTGGCAAAGAAAATGCCTACGATGAGATTTTTCCATGCCGGTGACAGACCTTCAACCAACCCACCGCTGAAAAACACAGCAAGCAGTATCAGAATATATATATAATTCGGAATAATTTCTGTTTCGAAAGTCGGTTTTTTTCGTTCTGTTATTTTTATTGCGGTAAAAGTAACTATTGCCGATATTGTTGCTACAATAGCGTTATCTGTGTAAAAATATTCGTTTGCGATTCCCAGAAGGATTTTGAAAACCGACACAACAAGCGAGTCGACAGACAGATAAAGCATAAGAATATAAAGGGCTTTTGAAAATTTACAACTTTTGCCCCTGCATACTCGCAGAATAAGGCTTACATACATGATAATTAACGCCAATAAATTCATTGTAACAGGAAGAAAATCAAAAATTGATGTCCAGAATACCACATTTGACAGAATGTAGATTATCACAAGAAAAGAAATTTTGAATCTGAATTTCTTGCCTTCTACAATAGCGATAATATTCTCAGCGTTATAAAGCAATAACAGAGATGAAAATGCATTAAGTATAATATCTATAACCATAAAAATCCCCCTGTAACGATATTATCTCTTATTAATTATAATGATATTATTTTTAAATGACATTGTCAAGAAAATATATCGGAATTGTCAGAAAGGATTATTACAGAATGGTTACATTTCGTTACAGATTGTTTACAGTTAAAGGGAAAATATAGACACAGGAAAATAATAGCAGTAAAATTAAAATGACATATATTTATGTGCTTCTAAGGAGAAAGAAAATGAAAAAACTTATTATTCCATTATTTTTGATTTTAACACTCTTATGTGGATGCGCGAAAGAGGAACAGCATGAAATCGGATATTCCGAAGCAATAAAGGAATTCGATTGGGTTTCATATGACGAAAAGCCATTTTTGTATAAAAATATCTTTGCACATGAATGCAAAGTTTTTGTCTGTGATATTGATAATGATGAAATCCCTGAAATTATGTTGACAGAAATTTATTCTCCGAGAGAGGCAAATGCAACTGAAATATTAAAATTTGAAAACGATAAATACACTTCGGCATACGGATTTTGGGGAAAATGTTACAGCGAAGAAAACGATATATCTGTCTATAAAAATCAGAATAATGATGAGATTGTAATTTCAAAGACATCTTCGTATCATGGAGGAGTGAAAAATACGGTTGTCAGCGAGATAAATATATCTTCTTTTTCATATAAGGTTTTATACGGAAAAACAGAATACGACAATGGGAATGAAAAATATTTTATCATAAATGAAGAAAAAGAAATTACAAGGGATTTTATAGACGGAGGATTTTCAGGATGCGATGAATCGGAAAAGTCGGATTTTGAGGCCTTTATCAAAGAATACGAGAACTCGCTTGATTTAATAAGAGAAATTCCAGTATATGACTGCGGTTTTTTGAGTCTTGAAAATTTACCGACTTCTAATATGCTTTCAGATGAAAGTTTTGATTACGAAAAATATATGGAAAACAAAGATTCTCCTGAAAATAGAAAAAAATCCAACGATAAGATTTCAGAAGAAATTATAGTTAAATCAACGAGTTTATAAATTTCAAATAGCAAAAATATACTCAATGATAATTAAAAACTGAAAGCAGAGAAATAACTCGACAAAAGGAGCAGAAAATGAAAAAACTTATTTTATCTTTGTTTATGATAACAATGCTTACGGGGTGTGTTTCAGAACCTGTAAAGCAGGAAGAGGTTACAACAAGTGTTTTTGAAGAAACATTAACAGGAGAAAAAAACGATGTTACAGTAGGAAATGCATCATTGGAAAAAAATGATATCAACTATGAAAAAATAAAACTTGCCGAAAAATATATGCGTGACGGACAGCGATTTTTCAGAGAAAACGGAGATTGGGTAACTTACTCTGAGTATAACGATGAAACAGACGGAATAACCCTTGACGAATACAGAAAGGAAAAAGAGAAAGAATACAGTTCTGTTTTTACAGAAAGAATGATTTCAAACATTCCTAAACCCGATGAAAATGAGGATGTATATATTTATTCTATTGGATTTCTGAGCGAAAGCAGATATTCAACGGGAATTGACAGAGGAACCGATATATCATATGGGTTCAGCGATTGGGAAATAGAAAGCGTTTCTGAAAATGAAATTATACTTGTTCATAGAGCATTTTATTTTTCATCTCCAGAATATGACCCGAAACACGAAAAAGTTGGTTTCGAAAACCATATCCTTATGAATCTGGATAACGGAAAGGAATATGTTCTTAAAGAAGGAGAAAGATGCGAAACCTATCGCTACAGAATGGTAATAGAAGACGGTGAATGGAAATTTGATAGTTTTTCATTGTGGAATTGATATTTACAAAGGAGCAGAAAATGAAAAAACTTATTTTATCTTTACTTATACTTACAATGCTTACAGGTTGTGTTTCAGAACCTGTAAAGCAGGAAGAGGTTACGACAACTAAAGAAGAAACTGTAACAACCGCTGAAACAACGGTTTCGGAAGCTGAAGAGACTATAGAAGTGTCAGATTATGATACGGAATATTCTCCTGTTAAAAACTACAGCGACCTTACATTCAGAAGTATAAAGAAAAGTAACATTGATAACGATGTCATAACTTATATCGAGCCTCAGAAAGAGCCGATTTTCAACGGCATAAATATCGGCGATGATATTTCTTCTTTAAAAGACTATAACTATTACGATGAGAAGAATAAATCCTATGTTTATTATAACGACTCTACATATATCGTTTTTGGCGAAGATACAGTCGATGCAATATCTGTTATAGAAAAACAGAGTTCCGATAAGATTTATGATGATATTTTAAAGGACGCTTTAAATCTTAAAAACGGAAATATATCGCTCGATGATTTTATCTCACAGTATCCTTTGTATTCTTCTTATACAGCCGATAAAGGCGATGTTTCGGTTATTTATCCCAACGGAACAGAAATACGCATTTTCGGCGATGAAGTAAGTGTTCTTGTATTCAATAATCCTTATACAGAGTGGGATGTTTCTGAAAATCCCGATGTAATTGATACAAAAGAAAATTATGACGCAAAAGAACTTTATGATTTTATGGAGATAATAAATTCTTCGGATTGGATTTCGAGCCCTGATGGAAAATATTCTGCCCTTTCTTATGATGACTGTGCATATTACAATGCGAGAATTATTATAAGAGACGGAAAAGAAATCAAAGCGGTGAATACAGGTCATTTCGCTTTTGATTTGTCATGGGAAGATAATAAACTGTATTTTGAAGTTTATACAGGCGAATCTTGTTTTTATGATGTTGAAACAGATATGATATATAAGTTTACCGATAAACAGGAACTTGAAAGAAATCAAAGCGGGCAGAATATATCAGAGATTATTGAAAATAAAGCGACAGAAATAAACGGAAAGATTGCCGAATACGAAATTATTGATGAAGAGAATAAAACGGCATTGGCTCTGATTTGTCATGATAACAATATCCATGACTATTGGTATTTCAATGGTGATTCAAAGGAACTTATTTTATCGTCAAAACTCAATATGTCGGGATATTTGAAATACGAAGAAAATGGTGCTGTATCTATTATTGCATATGAAAATATTGTTGGAGGAGCTTGTCCCGCTAACATAGTGGCAATAGCAGACGAAAAGCCTGTTGTATTGTCAACATATTCCGTCGGCTCTGAAACTATGCCCAAATTATATTATAATCCTTTCGGAAATATAATCTGTATGCGTGGAAATGGCGTATCGAGTGGTTCAGTAAACAAGATACCTTATTATTGGGACGAAAAGAGCAATTCCTTTTTACCCTATGCTTTGCATAAAATCGGTATTGATGAACTCAAATCTATGGATACTGGCAGCATAGTAGAAAATACAGAAGAAATAACTTCTGTATATAAACGCGATAATGGGTTGATTCATGTTAATTATGCCGATGTTATAAATGCGGACATGAATTCTTCAATAACCGCAAGCAAGACTTATATTCAGACAGAAAACGGATTGAGAAACTATGATTTTGAAAAAGACCAGGGCTATGGTTTCTTTCTGGAAAAGCTTTCTGTTAATGAATGATAAGCCGAAAATTATGGTGATTGATTTTGAAAAGGAGCCTAAATTATGTCACAACCTAATTTTGGTTCGCAATATATTGGTGGTGCAAATCAGTGGTATATAAGTGATTTGGAGGGATTAATAAAATGTCAATAGAAGAAAAGTATAAACAAAATAATCTGGAATTACAAGATAAAGTAAGAAGCGAAATTAAAAACTCTCAGACAGGAATTAGCCGAAAGAGTATAGAGCAGTTAATTAATATACTGGAAGAATTGGAGATGGCATATGAACAAAGAGGAAATCGATTGAGTTTTCCCAGGTTTATAGTTGATTCGTGGGATTATACAGACAACTTGGGCATTGAATTATTGAATTTGGCTGAATTATATGAAAAACTAAGATGATTTAAATACCACACAAAATATGTGAGGAAATAACTGATAATCTTGATGAACTTGATGATGAAATAACATCTTTTGCAGATTTTATGTCTCCTGAAGATGTGGCAACGTAGCTTAGAAAGGATTCGATAAATGGATGAGAATAAAATTTCAAGAGTAAAAGCATTATTGTATGATACTGATAATGACGAAGTTACAAGAACTATTTTTAAAACGGAAGATAAAGAAATTTTATATGTCTATGCTTATAATTATAACTGGGATAATGGCTTTGATATTCCACAAATAATTTTAGATAATGAAAAATGTGATTTGAGTATAGCATTATTAATTTTTTACAGGGCTGATGGGTTAAGTTATTTAGCAGACAAATCTGATAATGTGAATTTACCACAATGGTCTTTTTTTATAAAAAGATTATATGATTCTATATTAACGGGAAAATATCAAAGAGGGAAAATTGAGTTTAAAGTGCCATTGTCAAAAATTCAGTTTTTTAAATTTAAAAAAGTACTAACAGAAGCAGAAAATATTTTCATCGAAAACATCGAGGGAAAATGCTTAAATATTGATTTATAATGTTAAATCACATATGATAATTTTGTAATATTTCACGCGACAGCGGCTTTTTGCTATGCGATAGGCGATGACGAAGAAGCACAGCAGAGAGTTATCGGAATGGCAATAAGTGGAGCAACTTGCAAAGAAGATGTTTTAGACATTTTAGAGTTTATAGCGGATGAACTGAGTCTTGGAACATTTATTTAATAGGAGTGTGTTAAATGAAAATATGGAAATTGAATTTTGAAATGGATGAATTCGACAATTTAATTCCTGTCAAAGAATTCACTGTTGATGAAATACAATCATTTGACGGAAGAAGCCATTTGGATGATTGGAATAGTGTAAAAGTTAAAAGAATGGAACCTGAGAAAAAACTTGATTTAAGCGATGCTCCAGGATTTACATTTCCGGTATTTAGTAGAAAAGCATTAGAATGTTTAAGTTCGTTAATAAGTAAAAATGCCGAATACTTACCTTTATGTTTTGATGAAAAGGAATATTGGTGCATAAATGTTACCACTGTCTTGGAAGCTATAGATTATAAAAAATCAATTTACAAAACATATAGAGACGGAATAAGGATAATGGCATTTAAAAAATATGTTTTTCTACCTGATATAGTAAGTGGCAATCACATATTTAAAATTTCGGATGAAAAAACAAGATATCCATTCGTTTCTGACGAATTCAGAAAAAGAGTTATAGATAATAACCTTAAAGGATTCAAGTTTGAACTTGCATGGGATAGCGAAGAAAATGAATAGATTTAAAACGCGGCGCTAAATCGAAGGAAGTTAGAGATTTTATGTTGGATCCTGACAATTATTATTTGGAGCATTATAGCATAAACCGATCAGCCGTAGCAAAATTAAAGCAACAATATTTATCACCATTACAGTAGGAGGAAATGTAAATGTGGAAAGATAAACTAAATGAAATCATTCGGGAATTAGACGCATACGGAGAAAAAGTAAATATAGGTGCGACAGAAAAAGAAACAGAACTTTTTCTTGAAGAAATAATTAATGAATTTGAATTGAGGTTGCCTGATGCATACCTTGAAGTGTTGAAGTTCATAAACGGATTGGAGTTTAATGGATTTATTCTGTACGGTATAGATGAATACTTATTGGATTTCAAACCCCATCAGACTGTCAATGGATTTATTGAATGCAATAAGGTTTGGTATGAGAATGAGTGGCAGAAAAAATATATTTTTTTAGGGGAGAGTTCTGTTGCGTGGTATGTTTACGATTTGGAAGAGCGTAAATATTATGAACTGGACAACCCATCAGGAAGCCTTATGGAAGAATTTGATAATCCAGAAGATTTACTTGAAAAGTTTATGGCTGATGCCTTGGCATAGCATGTAAAAGTTGTTGCGGACGGAATAGGATTTGGTCTTGGGCTGGCGGCGTCATTTGCGGCACCAGGGCTGGTGACTGTAATCCTTACATCAGCAGGATTTGCCGTAGACGCAGGTACAGCGGCTTTTTGCTATGCGATAGGCGATGATGAAGAAACTTTTATAAATGAAAGGTTGATTGGTGATTGAAATGAAAAAGGAGTATTCATATAAAGAAAATATAATGTGGTTTGAAGAAAAACAAATTGTATTCAGCGAAAGGATAACAGAAATTATAGAATTTGAAAAATATTTAGTAATAAAAAATAAGTATTCAAATAAAAATCCTACTAATAATTTAGCTGTATTTGATTTTGACGGTAATAAAATATGGGGAATTGATGATATTACTAAACCTTTAACAAGTCAAACAGTTGTATCAATTGGAAAAAAAGATTCTAGACATATAAGCATAATTACATTTACAGGGCTGAATCTGTTAGTTGAAGTAGAATCTGGTCGAATTGTGGATGAAAAAATAACTAAATAAAATATCATTAGTAAGATAATAATTAGCCTTCGCCAGAACTGTTGGTGTTATTGCTGGTATGGGTGCAGGTGCTGTGGTTAAGTATGCGGATGAAGTGACTGGGCTTACATATGCCAATAAGCTTGATATTGATTTGGATTTATATTTGCCAGGAGATAAAACCATAACGCAATATGATTTATTTTCAAATTTGGATAGTGGCATAAAAAGAGAAGATTATGTCAGTATTGTTGATGAATATTGGATAAATTGAAAGAAGGTGAATTGTATGGATATATATGTTGATAAAAACAGTAATAGAATAGAATGGAGTGTAGATGATAATACGGTTGTTATTTGTAATAATTATGTATCGTACGCTTTCAAACATGGGAAAAAACTTCTTATGGTAAAGGAAAGATATGAATCTTCAGAAGTTGGATTCACTATCTATGATAATAGTGGGAATTCCGTGATTTCATATAAGTATCTGGGAGATAATTTTACATACAGAGGAGTTAATATTGTTGATGTTAACGGTATGATAATTTCTGCTGATTATGAAGAAGAAAAAAAGAATATAGTGATTTTAAAAGAATTTGAAAAATCAAGATCATTGCTAATATACGGTAAACAAGGTGATTTTGTTGCAGAAATACCATCGCCACAGGGTTATACATTTATTTCATTGAAAAATTGTGATGGAAATATTATGGTGGTTGCCCGAGGAACAAATGATATTACCAAAGATTCTTTTGGAAGAAATGATTGGAATTTCGAAGTCGATTTAGAAAATTTTTATGTTCAGAAAAAATCAGTTATAGAATAGCATTTGCGATGATTTTCTTGAAACCGCTTACAGCAAGGGCATTAAATCCATAGATTTTGATGATGGGTTTAAAGGGTTGAATTTGCAAGAAAAGATATGGCTATAAAGTATGCTTGGAAAAATGATTGTGGAAAAGTAGTTACATATAAAGTTAAAGATGGCGTTGAACTGATATGTCCAAAAGGTCCGATTGGACCACAAATCGATTTGGGAGCTGATATTTATTTGCTGGAAATAGTTCATTAACACAATATGATTTATTTAATGGATTAGGTAGAATAAACAGAAATGATTATATTGAAGTTGCACCAGGTTCGATTAAAAGACTTAAATGAGGTGACGATTTATGGAAGTTAAATATGCAGATAATATAGTGAAATGGTTATATGATGATAAAGAAATTACATATGAGGCAGAGGGAGTTGGATTTGCCACAGATGTTGCGACGGCGATTTATATTGAATCAGTGTCCAATGGAATTTATGAGTATCGATTTGTGGGATTTTCGGGAGAGGATATTTGCAAATATGATGACAATAATCTATTGATTATTTATGATAAGAATGCAGAAAAACATGAGATTCAATTAGAAGAAATAAATGATGTTTTGATATTTAGCGGAAAAGTATATGTAATGAATAAAAGGGAAAATATCATAGTATACAATACAGAAGGCGAGAATAAAGGATTGATAATGCCACCACAAGGGTATATATATTCTCGATTTTGTAATAGTTCTAAATTTGAAGTTATATGTGAAGGTGATTTATCAAAAGCAGATAACTTCGGTAGAGTAGACTATAAATTTGAATATGATTTGTTTTGCAATAATTGGGAAAGAAAAACAGTGGTGTATTAATTTTATTATAGCTTATAGATGAAACAATGCTTATGTCATAGCAGATAAAAGATGTTGCTGACGGGGTTGCGTTTGTTCTCGGAATGGCATCTTGGTTTGATGAACCAGGTGGAGGAATACAATATTTATTGCCAGATACAGTTGATGAATTATTAGATGCTGGTATATTAAGGAGGATACAATAATAATGACGGTAGAACAGTTAGGAAAAGAATTGGAAATGATGGGAATACCTAATGAATTATATTCTATAATGGTAGGAGGATTGCCTAATGAAAAATTATGCCTTGCGAAAGAAGAAAAATGGCAAGTTTATTATAGTGAACGTGGCAACAAAAGCGGATTAAAGGTATTCGAAACAGAAACGGAAGCGTGTGAATTTTTCTTGAAAAAAATGCAAAGATATGCTACGAAATAACGAATCGAAAGGCACTTGAGCAATTTTCGAGAGTGCGCGATGTTGATGTTGCTGTTGAAATCGGAAACCATTATTGATTATTCGAATAAATTTGATAGAGAATTAGTGAATTTTAATGATGGTTATGAAATAAGAACAGTTGCAGATGAGGAATTGATATTAGTTCAATTTAGTTCTGATTCTCCGAATGCATCATTGAAATATTGGACAACTATTAACGAAGCAAATTCAATTATGACAGTAGAAGATTATATGGATAGATTGGCATTGTCTAAAAATTGGGGAAATAGAAATACTGTGAAAGTTGCAAGGATCCCTGCTGGTACAGAGGTTAAATATGCGATGGGAACTGCAAAAGAACAATTGTTAATTATTGAAGTCGGAGGCCAAGCGGTCTTAGGAAGACAACAATGGG
>JAZNQY010000054.1:0-1765 GCA_045590375.1 Oscillospiraceae bacterium
GAAGCCTATAAACATTCCCGATATAAGAGAACTTATGAATCTTCTTGATGCAGAAACACTGTTCATCGTTTCTTTTGTTGTGGTTACAGGGCTTATTATGAATTTTATTCCCATAATGGTTGTCATAAAAACAGATGTTCCTCCCATTGCTTCATTGGGAACAAAACTTGCAACAAAACTTCCTATGAATGTAAATATCAGAACGGCAATCATCATAACGATTCCGTTTTTTATGTCGATATTCTTGTTTTTGTGATATGTATATGCACTGACTCCACTTGCTAAAACATCGCTCGCAAGCGCTATTCCTATTGCACTGTAAGCAGGCAGACCGAGAAATGTAACAAGCATAGGTGTTATAACAACTGCAGCACTCATTCCTGCAAAGCCTGTTCCGAGCCCTGCTCCACAGCCTGCTATAAGGCATACTATTATTTCAATAAGCATTTCCATTATAAATTATTTCGCCCCTGTCGAACCAAATCCACCCTCGCCTCTTTCTGTTTCGGAAAGTTCGTCAGAAACTATAAGGTCGGGCGTTAAAACGGGAGTAATAACCATCTGAGCTATTCTCATTCCGTTTTCGACTGTGAAATCTTCATTACTGTTATTGATAAGCGCAACGCCTACTTCGCCTCTGTAATCGCTGTCGACAACGCCTACCCCGTTAGCGAGTGAGATGCCGTATTTTGTAGAAAGTCCACTTCGGGCATATATCATAACGGCAGTATTTTTTTCTGCCATAACAGAAATACCTGTCGGAATGATTTTTATTTCGTGTGATTTAAGTATAATATCGTTTTCGATGCAGGCACATAAATCATATCCTGCTGCGCCCTCTGTCGCTCTTACGGGAACTTTTGCACCATCCCTCAAAAGCTTTATCTTCATCAGATAACACCTCTCATATAAAGTCCCCTCGTAAAATCGTCAGGGGGATTTTTTTCGTTTATAAAGTCGTTTACAGCATTGTTTATTTCTTCTGCCGACTCATCATAAAAAAGCATTGTTATAAAATCTACACCCTTTATTTCATCCTTTTTATCGCCGAGATAAAGGATATTGCAGTTGAGAACTTCTGCATAGTCACCGTAACAGTAAACGGGAAATCTTTCACCCTTTCTGTCGGTAAGGATTTTTCTGCAATTCTTACAAGCCACCTGAGATTTTATGGGACAGTTTCTTGTAAGCATTAAAGGAAGTCTGCCGTAGGCTATAATTCCTCTTTTTATATCGCCCGAAAGGGCTGAAATCTGCGAGAGTTTCATTTCAAACGAAAGCTCTGTATCGTCAGCGCCCATATCCTTTATCATATCGAGTGAATATGAATTCGCAACATTCATTCCAAACCCTGCGTGACAGATAAACCCGAGATTTTTCGCCGTTTCAAGATGAGCGATATTGTTGCAGTAAACATGAGAAAATCCCTTTTCTTTTGCTTTTAAAAGAGTTTCTTTTACGCTTTTTTCGTCTGTGATAAAACGTGGGGGAGAGAGAAGAATTTTATCCGAAGCGTCAACCTTTTCGTATTCCGAAAGCGGAAGAATTATCTCTTTTACCTTATCCGAAATCCCCTTTATCTGTTCTGCTTTTTTAACAGAAATTCTTATGTAAGGGGGCTTTTCGGGTGTATATCTTTCGCCTTTTCTAAGAACATCTTTATTAACAGTATGCTGTTTGTTTTCTGTTAAAAGATTTGAAATTTCTTCAACCGCTTTTCTTCTTATGTCGTTTACAGCCGAAGCGGGAACGAAGATAAGTCGGA
>JAZNQY010000055.1:0-7308 GCA_045590375.1 Oscillospiraceae bacterium
CTACACCTCAATTACTATAGTATTTTTAGACTACAATAAACGCCATTTTTAATACACATAGGGGGGTACATCGGCTTTATTTTTTACCTGTGAGCGTAGTCTTTTTATGAATCAGACGGGTTTTTCTAAGAATCAAGATTCTGATTTCAAAAAAATCGGGATTTTTAAAAAAGCGGATTTTATATAAAAAGCATATAAGAAAAGACACCACCCCGTGCCACAGAGCGCAGCTCTGTTAAGGGGCGCGGAACGTGGAGATTTATCTCCCGTTCTGTGTCACGGGTGAACTCGCCGTAAGGCGTGGGCACAAGGCACGGGGTGGGGGTTATCTATCCTGCACAAAAAAGGGGGATAATAATTGTTTGGCAAATTTCGGGTTTTATATCCAAAATTATACAAGATATGTTATAATTATTATGAAGGGTTAAAATGACAGATTTCTGAAAAATTTATCCTGTGTAAAAGGGGGAATTTTTATGAAACACTTGAAACTTATTGCTATGGGGATAGTTTCTCTCTTTCTTCTGACGGGGTGCGCCTCTGCCGAAGAAAAGTTAGAGAAATATCTTCTCGAATCGGGCGACGAAGCCTATCTTAAATACCTCGAACTGAAAGAAAACGGACAGCTTGACAGCGACGGATATTATCTTGACAGCGAAATCGTTGCCGCTATGTCTGACAATAAGGCAGAAAACATTTCTGTTACACTTTCAGAGAACACATTTCTTGATATTTCTTATTTCAAAGACGCTGATATGACCATTCCCCTTTCTCCTGATGAAGACATTATGCTTTCAGCGGGAGATTCGGTATACGCATCTGAGCCCGTTGTAAAATCAGACCTTTCGGGTGTGTTCGGATTTTCTGAATACAGAATTTATGAATGGAAAGACGGAGAAAAAATTCTTATCGCAACAAATGACAGCGACAGAAAAACAGTATTTACAATACCTTCGGATTTTAAAGGAAACGACATCATCATAGAACCCGTCGGGGAATATATTGAAAGTCAGCTTAAATTCTCTGCCAAGGATATTTCTACAAACAGACAGGTTTCGGGAAAATGGACTGTGAACGGAGAAGAATATTCTGCTTCTGAAATGAAAATCGACCCTACCGAAACTCTCGACATTTCATTCTTCTATGAAGAAAAGGACTATTATGTTGTAAAGACATCTCCCGAAGTTCAGGGTGTCGAGAAACTAAAAGGAGTAGTTACATTCCCCCAGAAGACACTAAGCGACAAGACATCCCAGTATTCTGTAGAACTCAGGAAGTTTATGGATATTCTCATAGGTGGCGATAATAAGGGGATTTCAAAAATACAGGTGAATTCAAAAGAAAAGGCAAACACCGAAAAAATCCCTCAGGTAAGACACAATGACAACATCGTTATAGACATCAAAAACGGCTACAAACTCTACTGCACACAGTCTGAAATGAGTGCACCCGAAAAACTCGACGGCGGTGTATCAAGATACACACTTAACCTTTCTGAAACCGACGATGAAACAATAAACATCTATGTTTCAAAGGAATCGGGCGAAAAGGTTGAAAAGTTCCTGAGCCATCAGGATAGTTTCAAAAATGCGAAAGTAAGCGTTTCTCTCAAAGACAACGGCTATGAACTGAAATCGGGAGATTTTATTGACGGTGGCGCTACCGTTATTGTAAGAATCATCCCCGATAAGAATTATTACATAACGGGAAACAACATCAAGAACAATATGTTTGAAAAGGAAATGAAATATTCCGACTATAAAACAGACATCTTTGAAATTAAAAACAGCCACGAAATCAAGAAGTTTATAAAGGTTACCTTTAAAGACACGGAAAGCGACATCGCGAAATACACCTTTTATCTTGACAAAAAAGCAATCGGCGGAACTGTCGACCTTAAAGAAGAACAGAAACTCACTGTTAAGTGTGAACTGAAAGACAAGGAAGGATATAAAATCGCAGGTAATCTCCCGTTTGTATACACAGCGACGGAAGAAATCGAAATTACAGACGCGCTTCACAACAAGACTATCTCGGCTGAAGATTATATAAAGGTCGAAAGAAAGGGGTAGGATATTATGAAAAAAGTAGTTACTTTCTTTCAGAATCACTGGGAGAAAATCGTTGCCCTTATAGCAGTAATTCTTCTTGTGATTTCGGTAGTGGTTTTTGTATGTGCCAAAAAATCAGGCGAAGTCGCAGGCGATGCCCTTGCTGTCGGAATGGGAAAAGCAGTGGGGTCTTTTGAGGGAATAAAAGACGCTTCTGAAAACTATGAGGCAGGAAAAGAAGAAGGTCTTGGCGCTAAGGATACAGAGGCTGAATTTGCAAGTGAGATAAGAAAAATATCAAAGCTTCAGGTTCTTGTTGCAGGCGTTAAGGTAGAGAATTTTCATAAACAGAACAGCACCAATCCTTTCTCGAAAGACAAACTCGCATACGCATCGCTGACAGTTCAGGAAGGACAGGCTGTTTTCACAGTTGACCTTACTAAAATGCATATAAAAGAAAATCTCACAACGATAAATGTAAAAATCCCCGAGCCTGAATGTGAGGTTTATATCGACAACGCGACATCTGAGGTTATCGGAACATACGAAAGAACTCTTTTCAACGGAACAACCGAAAACGGACTTAAAGGTGCTGAAAATTCAGAAAAGGAAATGCGTGAAAAGATAAACGAAAAGGTGAAGAAAAATTCCGACCTTCATAATCAGGCAAAGGAACGTGCTTTAGCGCAGGTTACTGAAATGTTAAATTCCGTAAACACAACGGGAAAAACAATAGATGTTACATTTATAGAAGAAAAGGGGGATGAATAATGTCTGATAAAAAAGAAATTGTTACTACTGATTCCAAAAAAGTAATAATAAGAATGATTATCTTTATTGTCGCAGTCATCGCCCTTGTTGCAAGTTTTATTCTCTTTATAACCTCAGGCTCTGTCGCACTTAATTCTGCTATAAAGTCAAGCGAAGAAACATTCCTTTCAGAAAAGGAAAAGACCTATGAAGATTTCAAGGAAACCTTTATGGGACTCGGCGAAAACAATCACCATGTAAGCAACAGAGTCGACATAGATATAACATCTATAAAAACCGACAACAGATTACAGGTTTTAGAGGTTATAAATACAGAATATATAAACTGTGATGAACCCGATGAAAAAATAACTGCCTGGTTTGAGGTTAAAGGCAAAGGAATATATACAGTTAATATGGAAGCCTCTGAATACATTATAGACAACAGACACAGCACAGTATCTGTAAGAGTTCCCAAACCCGAACTTGCCATTACGGATTCTGTTGTCGAAAACAAATTCTTTGTCGATGATTCAATCCTTAAAAACGGAAGTGTTGCTAAGGGAAGCAGACTTTATGAAGAAGCAAAGGTAAAGGGTGCGAATGTAATAAAAGAAGAATTTTCGACAAACACCGACTATTATGAAATCGCAGAAGAATCTGCCGAAATCGCAATATCAAACCTTGTTTACGAAGTAAATCAGGGCGTTAAAGACCTTAAAGTTACAGTTGAATTTTATTAAAGGAAGAAACTCCCGTGAGAAATCACGGGAGTTTTGCTTTGTGGCATTTCCCTTGCTAAAAGTTTATCTGTATGCTAAAATATAAACGAAAACACTTTACGGAGGATTTGATTAGATGAAAAAGAAATTATCTATAATTTTGATATTGTTTATTTTTGTTTTAAGCGGTTGTGTAAAGAATGAAAATTCACAGAAAAGTCAGGCGAATGCCATTCTTGATGAGATGATTATTGCACTTGAGGATAATGATACTCAAACGATAAAAAGTATGTTTTCAACAAAAGTTCAAGAAACACTTGGCGATGAACTTGATGAACAGATTGAAGAAATGACAAAATATTTTGAAGGGGATGTTGTTTCTTATGAAAAAATACGAACAGTATCTGGTGGAGAATCAATTGATAAGGGGGTATTAACATATTCAAGTATAGGAAATGCTAAATCAAAAAAAGTGATGACTGATAAAGACCATTATACAATTTCATTTTCAGCTATATTGATTGATGATAAAAAAGAAAACGAAGGCATTTGGAGAATTTGGATAGGTACAAGTGAAGATGATTATTTAATAGTTGGAATTTCAGATATGCCACTATCTTAGAATGATTTTAAAATCATCATTCACTGTTGATAATTTTGAATATATTCTCTGGATATGGCGAGGAAACTATCTTAACCTTGGGGCAGGGGCAGAAATGGGTCTTTATGATTTAATGTGTTCTATGTAAAATAAACGGAAGTGTCTTTTTAAAGATACTTCCGTTTTTATAACCTTTTTAAAATTCTATAAAACACTATTGACAAAGACAGAATATGATGATATCATTAAAAGCGAACGATAATTCGCTAATGACAGAGGAGTAAATATGCAGATACAAAAAGACCATATCCGTGCTAAAATATTGGAATCGGCTTTAGAAGAATTCAGCTCAAAGGGTTATCGCAACGCCACTATGAATTCTGTCGCAACCCGTTGTGAGATAAGCAAAAGCAACCTTTATCGTTATTTTCCTTCTAAAGAAGATATATGCCGTGAACTTCTCGCTGTTCCTTCTATGGAAATAATGAAAGTTATGAATGTTATAACAGGAACAGAACTTCTCATATATTCAAACGATGAAATCGCAGAGAAGATGACGGATATTCTTTCGCCCGTTATATTTAAATACAGAAAAGAACTTATGATTATTATCGGTCCCGATGCACCCGAAGATGCAACCCGCTTTAAAGAATCGGTCGAAAAAAATCTTATGAAGAATTTTCTCGCTTTCGACCCCGAAAGAACCGCAGAGGGTTTTGCCGAAACTCTTGTGAAAATGCTTATGTCGGGGATTGAAAATATCCTCATAAATCATACATCTGATGAAAACACGAAAAAGCAGATAAATTCCCTTTTGAGATATCATTTAAGAGGTGTACTTGCTTTTTCAACACTCAGAAGTGAATAGTGATAAAAAAGAGATTTAATTATCTCTTTTTTAAAAAGACCAAAAGCGACTAAATGTTCGCTAATAAGGAGAGGCAGTTATGAAAACAGAAACCTACATTTCATCAGAACGCGTCAACACAGGCAGACAATATGAGATTGACTGCGTAAAATTCTTTGCCGTTATATTTATGGTATGCATACATACCTATGAACAGTTGAGTTCTTATGATTACCACAACTATCTTCCGACGGGATTTTTCCGTAATGCAATAGAGTTTCTTGGTGGACCTATGGCAGCGCCCGTATTTATGTTTGCTATGGGAGCAGGAATGGTATTTACCCGTCATAGTTCCCCTAAGGATTTTATAAAGAGAGGGTTAAAACTTCTCGCTATGGGATTTCTGCTTAATTTTTTCAGAGAATCATTGCTTGAGATTTTAGGAAATCTTATTCTTAAAATGGATTATAGTTTTGAATATATAGCAGACGGTTTTCTCAATATCGACATTCTTCATTTTGCGGGAATGACATTTTTAGCAGCAGGTCTTATGAAGAAAGCGAAAATCAATTCAAAAGCAATGCTTGTTATAGGAATACTTTTTCAGGCTATAGGTATGTGGTTTTCGCGTCTGACATTTTCTTCTGTAATAACGGGTAATCTTTTGGGGCTTTTATTCCCTACAGGAGAAAAAGTAGCCTTTCCCCTTTCGTTGTGGTGTCTTTATCCCTTTCTTGGCATTTTATTCGGGGAATATCTTCAGAAAGTGTTGAACAAGGAAAAGTTTTATCGTATACTTATCATAGCAGGTAGCGTGGTATCGGTTGCGATGATTTCCTGCCTCTTGTTTATAGGTTATGATATACGCCTTATTTATGCGCTCTGTGATAATTCATATTATCATCAGAACTTTATAGGTGTAATCTTCATAATTCCGTTTGTTGTTTTATCACTCGGTATAAGTTATTTTCTGTTTAAGAAAACAAGTCAGACAAAGTTCGGTGTTTTCATAAGTTTCTGTAGTAAAAACCTTAATATGATTTATATAATACAGTGGCTTTTAATCGCCTGGACAGTAGCTGTTTTAACTGCCATAGGCAAAGAACCCGACCTTAACGCTATCGGCACTATCCTTGTCGGACTGTTTGTAACATCGGTAGCAATACTTATTACTCTGCTGATAAGAAAAATTATAGATAAAGGAAGTAAAAAACAATGAAAGAAATAATGATAGGAACATGGGCGTGGGGAACGGGCATAAACGGTTCTTCAATGATTTTCGGAAAAAAGCAGGACCCCGAAACCTTGAAAAAATCCTTTGAAACTGCTATAAATCAGGGTTTTCTCAACTGGGATACGGCTGCCGTTTACGGAATGGGAACCTGTGAAACCCTTTTGGGTTCTTTTATCAAAGGCCACGATGATATATTTCTTTCTACAAAATTTGCTCCCTCAAAAAAATACAAGAAAGGAGCTCTGACAAAATCTTTTGAGGAAAGTATGAAACGCCTCGGAAGAGAGAGCGTTGACCTTTTCTGGATACATATCCCCAACAGCCTCAAAGAAAATCTTTCTGAGGCAATTCCTCTTATAAAAAGTGGACGCATAAAAAGCATAGGGGTATCGAATGCCTCGCTCGATGATATTAAAACTGCCGAAGAAATCCTCGGAAAAGAAGATCTGAAACTCGGTGCTATACAAAATCATTTCAGCCTTTTAAGAAACGACCAGCAACCGATTATCGATTACTGCAACGCAAACGGAATAAAATACTATGCCTATATGGTTTTGGAGCAGGGTGCGCTTTCGGGAAAATACGATGCTGAAAACCACTTCCCGTTTTTCTCTTCGAGAAACTTTGCTTTCCCGAAAAGCAAATTCAGAAAAATAGAAACGCTCCTTGGCGTTATGAAAGATATTGCCGACAAATACAATATCGACTCTTCACAGATACCTATTCTATGGGCAATAAGCAAGGGAACTGTTCCCATTATAGGAATTACAAAACCTTCCCACGCAGAAAAACTTGCCTCTTCTATGGAGATTACTCTTACCAAAGAAGAACTCGACTTAATCGAAACAGAGGCAACAAAAACAGGTATCAGACAGCAGGGCACCTGGGAACCACAGTAATATTTGCAAAAATCCCCTCTCCGATGTGGAGAGGGGATGTTTTTATACAGTCTCAGATTTTATCTCATTTTTTTCTGCATATTTATGTGCATAAGAATTTTCAGACGCTTTGATAACAAGGTCTTCGCAACCATCGAATGCATAGTTGCCAATCTTTGTAACAGAATCAGGAATTATTATCTTTTCTAAAGATTCGCAACCATC